>JANQSV010000004.1 GCA_028279115.1 Pseudomonadales bacterium | reverse complement strand
TTGCGCGCTTCGGGGACAAAGGCTTCCCACACGCCTGAACTGGCGACAGGCTGCAATACATCGCTGTTGCCGTCCCAGCCGTTGAAATCGCCGACTACCGAAACCCGCTCCGCATTGGGCGCCCAGACCGCGAAGCGCACGCCATCCTCGCCGTCAAGCCGGCAGACGTGCGCCCCGAGCCAGCACCAGGCCCGCTCGGCCGTCCCTTCATTGAAAAGGTGGATATCATCTTCGCTAGGCATGAAACTTTCCGCGCAGACTCACTAATACGTCATCCTGCGCGCAGTCGCAGGATCTCTTCGATTCAACCGGAACTCCCCAATCGAAGTCTGTCAAGCAGGGCCTGGGCGCCCGCGTCAAGCGCATCGCGGTCATCGCTTTCATCAAGCAAACGCCGTGCCAGTTCCTTGCCCAACTCGACTCCCCATTGATCGAAGGAGTTGATGTTCCACAAGCTGCCTTGCACGAATACCTTGTGTTCGTATAGCGCGATCAAGGCGCCGAAGTTTTCCGGCGTGAGCCGGTCGAGCAGCAGCACATTCGAAGGGCGATTACCGGGATAGTTGCGCCAGGGGGGCAGATCTTCGTTCTGCCTGCCCGCCATCAGTGCAGCGGACTGGGCGATCATGTTGGTGAGCAGTACTCGATGATGCTCCGGGGAACTGAGCTTATCCTCGACGATTCCGATGAAGTCCATCGGTACGAGGTGCGTGCCCTGGTGCAGCAACTGGAAGAAACTGTGCTGTCCGTTGGTGCCGGCAAGTCCCCAGACAATCGGCCCGGTGGCATGGGCTACGCTTTCTCCGCTGGCAGTTACCGACTTGCCGTTGCTCTCCATGTCCAGTTGCTGAAGATAAGACGGCAGTTGCGCGAGCCGCTCGCAATAGGGAATTACCGCATGGCTTTCCGCGGCGAGGAAATTGGCGTACCAGAGCCCAAGCAGGGCAAGTACCACCGGCATGTTCTCCGCCGCCGGCGCCGTACGGAAATGCCGGTCCATTTGCCGCGCGCCTTCGAGCATGCGGGTGAAATTGTCATATCCCACGCTGATGGCGATGGACAGACCGATCGAGGACCAGAGCGAATAGCGTCCGCCGACCCATTCATCGAACAGCAATATCCGGTCTTCCGGAATCCCCGCCTGCATCGCCTTCGCCGGCGCGGCGGTGACGGCGATGAAATGGGGGGAAGCATAAGGATTCTCCATGCCTGGCCGGTCTTGAAAGCTCTCCTGAAACCAGGTTGCCGCCGTTCTCGCGTTGAGCAGGGTCTCCTGGGTAGTGAAGGTCTTGCTGGAAACGATCACCAGGGTGGTTTCCGGATCGAGGCCGCGCAAGGTCGAGTGAATGGCCTCGCCGTCCACGTTGCTGACGAAATGGCAGCGAAGCCTCCCATGGGCGAATTCCTTCAGCGCCTCGCAGGCAAGTTTCGGCCCGACGTCCGAGCCGCCGATACCGAGATTTACGATATCGCACACCGGCTTGCCGGTATGGCCGAGCCACTCGCCGGCGCGAATGCGCTCGCTGACTTCCCGGATGCGGTTTTTTTGCGCTTCGATTTTCCCGGCGAGTTCGCCCAGCCCATCCGCTTGCAAATCCTCGGGCGCCGCGCGCAAGGCCGTGTGCAGTACGGGGCGCTCTTCCGAGGTATTGATCGCCTCGCCGCTGAACATCGCTTCCCTGTGCGCGGCCAGGGGCGAGCTTTCCGCGAGTTCGGCGAGCAGTCCCATTACCTCGTCGGCAACCAGGTTGCGCGAATAGTCCAGATAGAGACCGGCGGCTTCGAGCCGATAGCGCGCGGCGCGTTCGGGTCCCAGCAATTCCCTGAAATTCGTTTCACGAATTCCAGCAGCCAGGGATTTCAGTCGCGGCCATTGCATAGCGTGGTCTATTGCGAAACTTTCCATGCGAATCTTCGAATCGGGCCTGAGTTCGGCGGGGCGCCGCCGCGGGTGCGCATCAATCTATCGGATTCCCCGGCTTCATTCCAGCCGAGCCAAGGCGCGCTAAGACGATGGAGTGATTTCAATTCCGGGAATTTCGGAGAATACTTCAAGCAGTTCGGACAGCGTCATTCTTTCGAGAGAATTTTCCCACAATTCGAACTGCCGGTTCTCCCTCGCCCACAGCAATGCGTCGAAAACCAGTTCGCTTTGCGATCGTGCGCCATCTTCCCGATTCCAGTTCTCATCGAACGAGTAGTCATTTTCCCGAAAGAGGGAAAATCCGATCGACCGAAGAGATTGGACGATGGCCGGAGCGAAAAAACCTCCGAAGTTGCGCGTCGAGTTTACCCATACTTCTTTCGATCTGATGTCCTCGCCTGGGAAATAGCGGGTAACTGCGGCTTGTGCAACTTCAAAAGCCCGGTTGGCGATGAGTTCTGGCGGGTTGCCCTGCCAGTACACATAAGGGATGTTCCCCAGCCAATGTTCGTAAGTTGGATAACCGATCAGATATGGATTCAGTACAATCCCCCTGATGCCGCCATCCCCTGGAATTCCATTGTTCTTGCGCATATGGGCGGCGACCGTATAGGTTGCCAAATCGTACAGGTGTATCAACTGGTCCGCGACAATCACTGTAATCGCGGCCGATGTGCGTGATTCAACGCCACCCGCCAATACTTGCATCTGCTGTGGCGCGATGCCGCTTTCCCAGTCCGCGATGCGTTCCACGCCGCCGAGATTGGCGCGGTTTATGTCGGCTATTTTACTTTCCAGCGCGGCTTGATCGTCATCCGCCGTGCCTGGATACATGATGTAGATACTTCCGGGTTCATACCGATCCGTGGCCCCATCGGCGACAAGCCGCGCCTTGGTCTCGCCGTCGTCCACTCCGGTCGCGCCTAACAGAATCACATTCTTGACTTTGTGCCTTTCAATAAAATCCGCGTAGGGTCCGGGAAGACCAAGCAGCTTGATCCATGCCACGGCCATGGGCAGCGAAGTGTCGTAGCCCACAGTGCCGTAAGCACTCAAACCTTCCACAAGGGCGGTTTGGAGCATCAACTCCACCTCACGGATCGAATCCACGCTGACCAAGAAATGAATGGGCAGCACGGGCGCTCCAAGGACGCGTGAAATGTAGGGAATGGAAGGAATACCCGGAGCGATAATGACGTTCTCGATCTCCGATTCCGCGCCTAGCAGCGAATCATACAATCGAACAGTCTCATCAATTGATTTGCCCAGGAAGCCCGGAGTTGAAACTACCGGGGCCGGACCGCTGCCCGGCTTGGCCGGATTCCACGAATGCGCAACCGCTCCGATCAAGCTTGCAGCGGATTTCGCCACCGTATATTCGGCGCTCAGACCACCGTTGAGCAGCAAAACGGGTTGCGAATCATAAATTTCGATTTCAATGCGGAAGGTATCGAGCGTACCGGGGCCAGCGATGCGGAAAAACGCTGCGGGGGGCCTGGAAACGTCTGGAGACGATCCCGCAACGAAAATCCCAATCGCCTCGTCGCGGGCGGTTGAAGCGATTGACCAAGACAAGCTCGCCAAGCCCTCTCCGGATACCGTCAAAGCCTCTGATCGGATTTCTTCGGCGCCACGCTGTGTCAAGCTGTTCAAGTGCAAGTAAATCGTAGACTGCGCCAACCCGACGCAGCTTATGTTGACCGTGTCGCCGGGCTGGTAAATGCCCCGGTCGGCGCGGCAGTACGCCGCCGCTCTTTCGGGTTCCGCGCCTTGCGGTAAATGCGCGAACAACATCGCAGCCATCAACAGGCTCGGCCTTACCAGAATGAACAGCGCACCGCACCAGGTGTTTTTCCGTGTCAAGGTGATCATGTGACAACCTAAGATTTTCGCAAACAGGGAGTATGGATTTCTTCGTTCACGGCCGAAGCTTTCTCAGCCTCCGCCGCCCGAGGCTCAGCGAGCAGCCGAATGAATCCCGCCAGTTGCCGCATGAGAACCGGAAGGCAGACAAAGGCCAAAAGCAGCGCGACTGACGCCTCGGTCCACTGTCCGAGCAGAACGTAACCGATTCCAAACAATGCCGCATACAGCAAAGTAACGCTGGTTGCCCAAGCGATGAAACTTGAGCCGAGATAGGTTGGCGAAGCGTGTAATCCGCATTGATTGCGCACACGCTCCCACCCTGGACCCCGAATTCTCACCCGGCGGTAAAATTCGACGACTTGCGCATCCAACGGCCAGCGTGACGTCAACAGTGTTGCGCAAAAGCATACGAACGCGGTGCCGATGGAATTGACGAAAAGTCTAACCGCAAACCAATCCTCCCCGGCTTGGTCAGGAAGCAGGAAAATCAATGAGACGCCAAGCGCGAGCGAACAGGCCAGTGAAGCGATTTCCGACCAGACGGTTATGCGCCACCAATACCAGCGGGCGACCACAAGAAAAGCATTGCCGGACAGCATTACAAGCAGAAACTTGACCACCTCGACAATGCTGTCGAGATTCGCCGCCAGCACGAAGGCGAACGTGACCAACAAGATCATGCACGCGCGCGCCGCCCAAACGTAATGACTCCGGGATCTCCCCTTGATGAGATAAGGTTCGTAAACATCGTTGACGAGATACGAGGCGCCCCAGTTCATATGGGTATCCAGCGTGCTCATGAAAGCGGCCAATAGCGACGCGACCATGATTCCTTTTGCGCCGGCCGGCATCAAGGATCGTATGGCATTGGGGTAGGCCGATTCCGGGTCGCCGATAACGGGAAAATAGACCAGGGTCGCCAAGCTCACGATTATCCAGGGCCAGCTTCGCACGACATAGTGGACGAACGCGTACCAATATACGCTCAGCACCGCGTCTCGTTCGGAGCGGGTCGCCAAAATCCTCTGCACCAACAGCCCGGCGCCCGGTGCGTAACTTATCCAACTTACCGAAACGAGAATCAGAAATGTCACTGTTTGAAGACTGAAGGAATCCAGGCTGGGAAAGAACTCGAGAGTTTGTCCGTTTGCGGCGGCGGATTCGCGCACACTTTCGGCGAATCCATCCAGCCCGCCGAGGTCGGCGTACACCAGCCAGGCGAGTATGATCGAACCCGTTATCGCCAAACAGAATTGCAGCAGATCCGTGTACACCACTCCATACAATCCCGCTGTTGTGGTGTAAACGACGGCGACGAGACCAAGCGTCAACAGCGCAAGGTCTATCGATGAGAGCTGTACCGCGCCGACCGCAATCAGAGTCGTATCGGTCAAGCCCAGCAGCGTGGCGATGAGCTTGGAAGCCGCAAGAATTACAACCGACATGCTTATGCAATTCCCGAGTAATCCGTCGTAAATGGCCCGTGCGAATCGATAAAAAGTTTTTGCCCGCGAAGCGCCGTATCGCAGTTCGATAAACTCGATTTCGGTCAGCACCTCCAGGCGCCGCCACAAATGCGCAAAAAAGAAAACCGTCGCCAAAGCCGCGGGCGCCGCCGACCACCAGATCCAATTGGCGTGAATGCCTTCGGACCTCACCAGGCCGGAAACAAGCAAAGGCGTATCGGCGGAAAAAGTTGTGGCGACCATCGACGTGCCCGCCACGTACCATGGCAGACTTCGGCCCGCGACGAACATCCCGCGGATGTCTACTCCCGCTCTCTTGGCGAAATACACTCCGATCGCCACAGAGAGCAACACATAGCAAACAACGATCGTCCAATCCGCGCCAGTCAAGAAGTTTCCCCTTCAACTCCGGCCAAGGCGTCAAACTTCGACCATGTGTCCGCGAGTGAAATCACGCCGCCGGACTTTCTCGCTCGATCGATCTTGATGGCGGTCAGCCCGGCTTCCAGGGCATCTACTGCGGAAACCGGCAATGGCCGACCTTGAAAGATATGCGCGGAGATGTCCCGCGCCATCAGTTCCTCAGAACCGTAGTGTCCGTGTTCGGCATTGAATACATAGCTTTTGTCCGCAATGCACTCGCCCGATTTCGCGTCGAATATCCGCAGATAATTCCGCTCGAAATCCCCCTCGACCGCAGCTAGCGAGCCAATCAAGTGGAAGCGCCGCGACTTGTTGGGCACATGCAGATTGCTGTGAAAGCAAAGACACACGCCGTTTTCGTATTCCACCAAGGCCATTTGGTGATCGACAATGTCGCCGTCCGATGAGAATGTCCGGCCGCCGCCATTCCAGCCAACCGGCCACGAATGGTATGGATTCGATGTTTCCAGGTGCTCTTGCGAAGGCACGAAGGTCCGCCTTCCCCCAAAGCTGCAAACCCTGGCCGGCCGCGCCCCGACGATGCCGCGATAGAGATCCAGATCATGCACGCATTTCTCAAGCAAATACCCGCCGGTCAATGATTCGTATCTGCGCCAATCCCGCATCAGGAAAGCGCCATGTTCCGGCGGCAAGTGCTCGCTGGCCTCGACGCTGCTGATAACGCCAAGCGCCCCGGATTCCACGAAGCGCGATAAATCCCTGTACATCGGCGCGTAGCGCAATACCAAACCGGCGATCAATCGGTCCCCGCCATGGATTCGCAGCAGTTCGAGCAAACGGAAGGTTTGCGCTTCGTCCGTGGCAAGCGGCTTCTCGGCGAATATCTTGACGCCTGCTCGCAACCCGCACTCGATCTGCTCCACATGAAACACATTTGGACTGCCGATCAGCAACAGGTCGATGTTGGACTCGGAGAGAAGTTCTTCCAGACCGGTGAAAAACACACCGGGGGCTATACCGATGGAACGCAAATAGTCGACCCCTTGTGAGTCCTGAATCGGATCGGTATAGGCGACGACCTCGAATCCGGGTTCCTCCACCCGACGCAAAAAGCCGACTAGATGCGCAACCCGCTTGCCGAGGCCGCAAATTCCTATTCGGCAGCTATTTCCTGGCAATTCAGGTCTCCCTCGATGTTTCGGGACAGCAATCGCGCGCGAAAATAGCGGCGGCGCCAATCAGGGCAAGGCGGGGGCTTATGCAGACCGCCAAGGGAACCGAGTCCAGCATTACGGCCAACGGTCCTGTCGCATCGAATGCTTTTTCGTCAATCGCGGCGCTGAGAAAGCGGCGCAATCTTGGCATGACGCCGCCAACGAACAGCACGCCGCCGAAGGCGCCGAATTTTAGCGCCAGGTCGGCGGCGAAGCGCAGGGTCATGCGGCAATGAATCTCCACCGCAGAACGCTCGTGGGATCCAGGCCGGTTTTGCGCGAGGGCTATGATCTCCGGTGTCTTCGCCGGCAACGGCGGCAGTCCTTCCAACTCCCGCAGCGCGTTGTGGATATGCTCCAGCCCCGGACCGGATAGAACGTCGTCGACGCGAACCGCGCGTCCAATATCGCGCCGAATCAACTCCAGCAAGTTGAATTCCTGAGGATCCGCAGCACGAAATCTCGCTTGACCGGCTTCGCTTCGCAGTGTCGTTCGAGCCGCGCCCGGAATCAACACCGCGCAACCAAAGCCCGTCCCAACGCCGAGCACTGCAATTTGCCGATGGAGATTTATCGGCTGGCCGTTCCGCAGAGCAGCGAAACTGTCTGCCGAAAGATAGCGTACGCCCGCTGCCATCGCTTCCAAATCGTTTATCAACTTAACCCGGTCGAGCCCGAAAGACTGCCCAATGTCTTCGGCGGAAATGCGCCACGGAACATTGGCGTTGATGGATTCACCATCGGTGATTACGCCCGCCGCAGCCATAACCGCGCCGACACAGGGAGCCCGACCGGTTTCCTCGAAAAATTTCTCAACCACATCGCGGAGGCTGGCATGACTCCGATTTTGGTAAATTCGCACTTCTTCCTGCACATCGGTCGCTGTGAATTTCGCGGCGCCCGGCTGAAAGATGGCCAGCCTGGTGTGTGTTCCGCCTATATCCGCGAGTAATATTCGTGGATCGTGCATCATGCAAATCCACGTCAATCGAAATTCAGGCTGATGTTTGCGCCCAGAGCCAAAGTCATGCCGGTGGCGAAACGGCGGCGGATGCTTTGCAGAGACGGTTCTCCGCTGAATCGCACGACTTCTTCGCCTGTTATATTGTTCGCCTCGAAGAAGATTTGCAGGTTGTCGTTCATACGGTAGCTGAGTCCAGCGTTGATGGTGGATCTTTCTTCGTTGAAAACGTCTTGTCCGGCGCCGAACGATTCCGCGCTGTTGAAATAGGTATTCATCTTACCCACATGGTTCAGACCTACATTCACGTCCCATTCCGCCGTCGAATAGTAAAAGGTCACGTTGTAGAGTCTTTCCGGCTGACCCGGCAAAAATCCCGGCGAAACAGGACTGTCGCCGCCGATGGGAATGCGGGCCAGATCTTTGAAGTCGCCGTCGATAAAGGTCGCGTTGACGTTCACGCCGGCGTTCCGAAGCACAGGCAGCGGCAAGAATTCCAAGCTCCTGACGAAGTTCATTTCAACTCCATTCAAGCTTGCTTCGTTGGTGTTTCGAACGGTCTCGGTCGTAATCAGAACCGGCACCGGCTCGGCGACTGTCGGCACGTTGATCGTTTCGGTGCCGGTTGAAGTCGCGGTAAAGATTTCATCGTGTATGTCCTTCTTGAAAAATCCCACGGAGATCAATCCAGATCCGTCGTCGAGATACCACTCCAGCGACATATCGTAATTGTCGGATTGTCGCGGTTTGAGATCCGGATTTGCTATGCGCCGGCTCCCTGTCGCGTTCACTATCGTGCGGGCGACCGTTTCAGGGCTCTCCAGATTGATGTTGGTAAAGAAGGTATCGCCCTGGGGGGCCAGACTGTTGTAGCCGGGCCGGCCAAGAGATTCGCTATAAGCCACGCGGAATATCAGATTTTCGCGCAGTTCATACACGAGTTGAAGCGAAGGCAACCAATAATCCATCTTGCCTGAAGTGGCTTTGGGTCTGAATTTGCCGCCGGCCGTGCCGTCGGCAATGGTTCCCGCGATTGAATCGAGCACCACGCCATGCGCGATATGTTCGGTGCTTTCGTAGCGCAAACCGGCATTGGCGGTCAATCTGTCGGTGACATAACGTGCGTAGAAGAAGGCGGCTGCGGTTTTTTCTTCAATTCGATAATCATTAATCGCGTCGCTCAATACATGGCGGGTGAACAATTCGCTGTTTTGCAAATTGGGTCCGATCAGTGCCAGGGCGGCGTCGGTATCCTGGAGCAAGGTGCGCAGATTGCCGGGATGGGGAATGTCCAGATCCTGCCCCGAAACGGGAGACAGGACCTGATCGAGTCCGAAGCGTTGTTGACCCGATGCGCTGGCGTTGAATTGGAGCCGATACTCCGAAAATTCGCGGTCGACATTCTTGCGCCTCACTCCCCATTTGAAGCCGAGGCCGGAATCGTCATCGTCGGCGTTGTAGGCGAAGTTCAACTTCATGTCTCGATTGTCCTCCGAGAGGTCTAGTCCAAGCTCATTCGCGCGCAGCAAGCGGTACAGGGACGGATTGAAAATCCGATCCGGCTCGTCGACATTGATGATGGGGCTGGCGGGGTCGGAAAAATCGTATCGCCAAGTCATCGCCGCGTCCTCTGCGGGCACGGCAAAGAAAAATCCCAAGTCGAATTGCTCTTGACTTGCTTTGGAAGCAGCGAACCTTAGCTCCAATGTCCAATCGTCGTCGAATCGGTGATCCAGCCCGGCGATGACCGACCCCAGCTTCGAATCGTTCTCGCTCGACAGGGAATCCGAAAAAATGCTTTCCGCCGCCTTGATGTCGATGACTCCGACACCGGTCGCGCCGCCGGTTTGTTCGACGGCGCTCAGGGAACAACCAAAGAACGAAAAGCAGAACAGGGGCTGCCGCATGTCGTTTTCCGTACCGAATACGTTTTGATCGAGGATGCTGATCGTGCTGTTGAGCCAGATGTCGGTTTGATCGACCGGTCTGAAATCGAGACGGAAAGCGCCGCCATAGCGGTCGGTTTCGGTCGAACTTGAGTTGAGGCGGTTGGCGATCGGGACCGCGACGCCGTTGCCGAGATTTTGACCGACAGGGTGATTGAAACCGATTGAAACACCGGCGCCTTCGTCATTGAAGTAACGCCGCGCTTCATTGTTTCTGTGCGGAAAAAAGAAGTCCCGGCGGTTGTAGTTGGCCGTGGCGGCAATTGCGAAGCGTTCGGAGATCGGCGCCGCGTAAGTGGCTTGGAAATTGAAGGGCTGATCGTAAGGCTGCTGACCATCGCGCAGCTCGTCACGACTAAGCGAAGCGCCGATGTTGGTGAAGGGGGCATCGTAGTCAAAGCCGCTTCTGGTAACGATGTTGACGATGCCGCCAATAGCGTTGCCGTCCTGTTCGGCATTGAAGGTCTTGCGGACTTCTATGCGCTTGGCCAGATTTACCGGAAACCAGTCGAGAAAATTGGTGCGCCCCGACTGATTGGGGATTGCCAGGTTCATACCATCGAGTTGAGTCAAGTTGAGATCGCCCCTGATACCGCGCAGGCTGGCGAATCGGGCCTCAAGAGTTGTCGGCTGCACCACTCCGCCGCCGCGCTCTCCCGCTTCGGCGCCGAAACCATCGGTGAAGGTTGCGACTCCCGACAAACTGCTGATTACTTCCGCAGCGTTGATTGCCGGCAGGGTAGCCAGTTCGTCTTCGCCGAGCGAATCCACGATGTCGGTGGAATTTCGCTTCGTGTCGATATAATTGTTTAATATGAGCCGCGTGCCGTAGATGACTATCTCTTCCACCGGCGGATTCGCGTCGTCATCTTCATCGTTGGCCACGCTTTGTTGAGCCAAGACCCCCCAAGGCGCCAGCAGCGCGGCAACGACGAAAAACCAAGTCGGGCGCACCGTATCGATCCAGTTTCCGCTCATCATTTGCTTACCCTCTTTTCAAACCAGAGCCAAGTCGACTCGTCGAAACGGATAACCTGGCATAACTAACGGACAACGTTGTCCGTTACTGGCAATTCTAACCCATAGAAAAACTATTTCAACTATTTTTTGAAAAAACTATACCAGGCGAAAAATTTTGGTTTATTTACTAAAAATTGATAAAAAATAGATAGTTATACGTAGACGCAGAATGTATGCCCCATGTATTCCTGCAAAAACGCAATACTTACAATGTTGTCCGCTTTCTAGTTTTCGGGCATACTTCCCGTTAGACTGGCAAACCGGATCCAGAGTCTGGCCACAGTAGCTGGTCCCATGTTCTTCTACGCGCACCAAGGAACAAAAAATTGCCGGAACGAGTTACCTTAAAGCACGTTGCCGAACACGCCGGAGTATCTTTCAAGACCGTGGCGCGGGTAATCACCAGTGAACGCGGCGTACGGGAAGAGAATCGGCGCAAGGTGAATGCGTCGATCAAGGCGCTTGGCTACGAAGCCGACCCGGTCGCACGGGGTATGCGCTCGACCCATACGCACACCTTGGCGCTCGTGGTGGACGGCCTGCACGCCGATGTGCAATCCGGCGTGCTGCGCGCTTGTGAAGCCAACGACTATTCCTTGCAGATCATGCCTTGCGAGTTGGACGCCGGGGATCAGACCGAAAAATTGATTCGGTCGGCCCGGCGTTCGAAACTGTCCGGTCTTGTGTTGACTCCCCCGCTATCGGAACACACCGGCTTTCGACGCGCCCTGGCAAAGAACGATGTACCGTTCGCCGCCATTGTTTCGGCGGGCGAGCGTCCATCAGTCGACTACCCTTGCGCTTATATCGACGACCATGGGGCGGCCTACGATCTCACCCAGCATCTCATACAGTTCGGGCACCGTGACATAGGCTTCATCTGGGGAGATGAATCGCACAGATCAAGCAACGAGCGTTACCGGGGGTATCGCGAAGCTTTGGAAGAGCACGGGACCGAAGTGGACCGGCGGCGCGTGGAAGTTGGCGAATACTCCTTCGAAAGCGGTCGCCGCAGCGCCACCCGCTTGCTGCGGCGCGACGCCGGCCTGACCGCGATAATGGCCAGCAACGATGAGATCGCCGCCGGCGCCATGCTCGCGGCCCGCATCGCGGGCAAGGAAATTCCAGCCGATGTTTCGATCACGGGCTTTGAGGATAGCCTCTATTCGTCGTGCAGTTGGCCGCAAATTACAACGGCGAGACAGCCTACCGAGCAAATTGCTTACAAGCTTACCCAGATTCTCATTCAGCGCATTCGCGGCGTGATTGACCCGAACAGCGGCGAACTATGCCTGGGTTTCAGGCCCGAACTGATCGTCAAGGGTTCGACGGGGCCCGCCAAGACCTGAGTTGGAATCCAGCGAACGAAACCAGCCGGGAGAAAGCCAATTGCGATCACTAATGTTTCAGGAAGCCGCGGATAGCGCCGATATGGTAGATCGGCAATTCAGCGCCTACTCGCGCATGGCCGAATGTATCAAGTCCTGCTTTCGGGATGGAGGCGAAGAGCCGAAATTTCTGCTTACTTGCGCGAGAGGATCATCGGACCACGCCGCGACATCGAATACCCGCGGCGGATTCGCTTCCACCACGACCGCATCGCGCACATCGCCTGACTCGGTAATGGTGAATCGGACCACGGCATGGCCTTCGATTTCCCGCTCGCGGGCAAATTCGGGGTATTCGGGAGTTACAAAACTTGCCGACAGGTATTCCCGGAAATCCGGCTCCACCCGGGGTGTATCCACCAGCAATTCTTCCCGATTTTCCAGTTTGAAACGAAAAACGTAACGGACGTCCCGCACCATGCGATTGAGTATGTTGTCGAAGTTCATGCGCCTGGCGGCAATGACCGCGGCGCGTTCGAAGTACCCCGGCGGTTGCTGGTTGATGACATCGATGGTGTCGGGGATCACCGTGCCGCTTTCATCGACGGTGAATGCCACCATTACCCAGCCTTCCACGCCGAGGGTCCGCGCCTGCAAGGGGTAAACGGGCTGGGGCGAGTTGAGAACGATCAATCCGCGGGTGGAATCGGGCGGCGCATTGGCGGTGGAAGGAGAACCCGTGAAACTGTCCAGCACAACGCCGCCGCATCCGGAAAGCGTGGCGGTCAGGAAAATCGCCGACAGTGTATTCAGCAATCGATTGCGCATTATTATTCCGGCGGAAACGCTGCGCGTGTCGAGTTCGACTCTGATTATAACCTGCTTCAGTTCTCACTATGCCAAAGACATTCTGCAGCTTCGCTTGGCGCGACGCGGCCAAGACCCGCGAATGAAGAAAGCCGAATCACTGGGCGAAACCAGAGCGGCAGCGGGACACCCGACAAGCGTTAATCTTGCCGGCGAATGCCTGAACGCACTTTTGCACAAGAGCCAGCACAAGGAACAGTCTCACAAGGCAGCGCACTACAAAGACATGCCGGAAATCATTGCGGCAGTCGAAGTATGCGAGGCAAAGCAAGCTGGCAAACTGACATGGCTACTCATGAGCCATACCGCAGCAAGGCTAACCGAAGCGGCAGACGCGACCTGGATGGAAATCGACACGGAAGCCAAGACCTGGACCATTCCAGCGGAACGGATGAAAACTGACAAAGAGCACGATACCGCTTGACATCCTCAAAGCACATCCGTTAGCTTCGACCGCGCCATACTGAGAGAAGTCCGATAAGTCGGGTTACTCGCTGAATAGAACAGCCCTTTCGACCCGACTAAGGGTAGCTCCCTCAAGTCCGGCAAATAGGCGAGATATCGTTTTTCTCTTGGTATGGCAACGGCCCGACACCAGTCGGGAAATTGCCATCGACCAAGAGAAACACACAATGAAACATCATCAATTCGCGGCAACCGCCGCAAAACGGGCCTTGCGGCTATCGCCTTTGGAGTTACTGGCAGCAATATTTCTCACCGTACCACTGTCACACAGCCAACTGACCTATCCGCCCCGATATCCACTACCCAGTGATAATTTTCTCTATCAACACGGATATGTATATGGCCAATGCGCCAGATCTGTACACAATAGAGCAAACTACAGCGCCGACCAACTTCAAATTGGACAGAATGAAGATCTCAAAAGAACACCTCAACAAATCGATAACACAGGTAACATAGTGGGGGACTTAGTAGCAGTTGCCCTTCTAAGAAACGAAATCATAAACGACTATATCGAGAGATTTCGTGAACTCGATCTTACACTTCGAGCAATGCTCATAAGCTGCGCAAACGCTCAAATAACAGCCAGTACACATTACAGCGGTCCCAGTCGAGTTGACTACTATATCTTAGCTCTCGCATCTTCGCTTTCACCTTTACGTATCCGTTGGCTCGCCTACCCGCAGAGAAGAGGCGACTAGAAGAGGCGACTACTAGTAGTAGAGCACTGTATATTGGTGTATCCTGCCAAATCATAGACCAGCCATGCAGAAAAGAGGAAACGATATGAAACTTTCAAACACAGCCATATCGCTAGCGGCGCTTACCGCAATAATCGCGCTTGCCGCTTTCTATTTCCCGGAACAGTCTTCCGAGCCGGCGCAGATTGCCGATACGCTCATCGATTCGCGTCCCGCGACAAACACAGCGGCAAGTTTAAACCTTCAAACTTCCACCATCGTATTAAACGAGCAGGAACAAGCCTTGCTTGCCGAACTTCAACAATACGTCACCAGTCACGAAGAACTGATAGGTATTCTCAATCCGCTTGCATTCGACAAAAGGCAACAAGCCTCATACGGTGACGGCACCATCGACTATCTGGAAATCGCCCAAGAAATATTTAATAGGAACTGGCGGGATTTCGTTAACGGATTGGACCTTAACGCATCGGATGCCCTACGAGTGCGAAATATTTGGATTGAATCAGAAGCCAGAAAGTATGAACTAGGCACTATTGCTTCCAACGGTTCGCAAGAAGAAAACGACATTTTCGCCGCAGTGGCGGAAGTTGAAAATAATCTTTTATCCAACCTCTCCGAAATCCTTTCACCGGAACAAATGACGGCGTTCTTTGAACACGAAGAACAACTCATAATGGATACTCTCGCAACTTCCGAAGCGATCGGGAATGAACTTCTCGACACAGGATATTCCGGCCTGATCAGCGCCGCAAGAAATAACAACTTGCCGTCCGTGCAAGCCTATCTCGCGTCCGGCGCCGATCCCAACCGGCTTGCCACAGACGGGCGAAGTGCGATAAAAGGCGCCGTTTACAGTGACCCGGAAATTCTTCGATCACTCATCACCGCTGGAGCCGACGTGAATCTGACAACACCAGGTAACCCGAGCGCTTTGACTGAAGCCGCAAGCATTGGCAATACAAACGCAGTGCGTATGCTCGTTGAAGCCGGAGCCAATGTAAACTATGTTCCAGGAGACCACCCTCTTGACAGCGCACTTTATGCCGCCGCATATCAAGGGCACACGGAAATCGTCCGCATACTGCTTGACGCGGGCGCGGACATTACCGACATTGTCGGAGAATACGCGCTTGTAGAGGCTATTGGAACCGGCAACCGTGAAATGGAGCAGATGCTAATTGACGCTGGCGCAAACGAAAACACGCCAATGGTAACTGAAAGACGACGCTTATCCGACTTGGCGCGTAAACTGGGATTGATAGACGACTGACAAACCGCAAGCGCGCAAATAATAATTGAGGAGTCTTCGGACTCCCTTTTTTTGCACGGTCAAGCAACAATCAATGTGCGGTAGCAGAGATGCGCGCGGAATGACGGCGGGAGAATCGGTCATCCTGCGCGAAGTCGCAGGATCTCGTCGCAAAGATGAGAATCGCTGGCTCAGAAAGTGGCGCTCACCCGAAAAGCAAGCTCCATGCCGCTGCCATTGCAATAGTGTTCGATCTCTTCGACGATGCCATCCACTGTCGCGCCGAGAAATCGGGTTCGTTTGCGGCAATATTCGCTTTCGGTGATATTCCGGGATTCCAGCCGGAAGGTGAAATTTTCGAAAGCTTTCTTTTCCACGTATGCCATAAGGAATGGCTGTTCGATTCTCTCTTCGATATCGATGATGTCGATTTCGGTACGGTCGCTGCCGCCGTTGGAGGAATGCGCATAGAACATGCCATAGGTCAGACCCTGCTCCACCATGTCATTGCGGAAACCGACATTGGTGGACCAGCGTTCCGAGCCGGGCTGTCGGCGTTTCTGGCCGAGAAACGGGTCGATGATTTCGGAATCCTGCAAGCGAATGCCCGTGGTCAGCAGCGCGTTGGGCATGCCGAGCATCGGCAGACGCGTGCTTACGTCCAGATTCAGCCCGTAGCGCTTGCCATCGCCGATATTGCCCCGGGCCGAACGCAGTTCGTCCGGGCTCGGCGAAACATCGACCCGTTCGATCACATCCTGGAGGTCGCGATACCAGAGTTGGGAATTCACCACGCCGAGATTGTTGGGCAGGCGCATTTCCAGGTTCAGTTCATAACGCCAGGACTGCTCCTGCCGGATCCCCGGATTGCCCGCGAGGGTATTCTGGTCTTCATCGTCCCGGTCGGTCGAGGCGCTGAAATCGGAGAAGCTCAACTGCTGCACATCCTTTTCGACGCGGGCGCGCAATTGCAGGCTAGACGTGATGTCGAAACGGTAATCGACCTTCGGCTTGACGAACTGGAAATCACGTGAATTGAACACATCGCCGGACTGCTCGATGGTGGAGGTTTCCATCAACAGCGAACTTTCCAGCGACATGCGCGGATTCAGTTGCCAGTTGTGTACCGCGAAACCTTCATAGCGAATCTCTTCGACGGTCGATTCACTGTTGTCAACGGAGATTGGCACGAGATTGCCGTAAGCCGGAGAACGCTCGCCGGGGATATCGAGGCCCATGTTCAGGCCGTTGCCGCGAATGGTCTGGGCGCCTTCCACTCCCAGCTCCAGGCCCCGCTGCCCCGCCACGTCAAAAGTGTACGAAGTGCGCGCGATCCGCTCCCGGTCGCGTCCCAGGTTGTGCAGGAACAGGTTTGGTATCTTGTCTTCGTCGATCACATCGAAACGATTGCGCGTGAACCGGAACTCGCGGTCATTGACGATGAACAGGAAACGGTAAGTGCCCGAACCGGCGAAATCGCGTTCGTAGCCGCCGCCGATTTCCCAGGAATAGCGCTCGCTGAAGTTGTCTTCGCGTTGCAGCCGGATGCGGTCGTTGACCAGGTCGTGAATACTGCGATTGCGGGGAGAAGACGATTTGCCCCGGGTTTCGTATAAACCGTTCAGTTGCAGCACCTGACCATCGAACCGATAGCCCATGTTGCCGCTGACCTGGTATTCGAGTTCGTCCCGCACCTGGTCTTCGTAGCGAATCTCTTGCAGGTTGTAGTCCGGATCGTAACTGAACTCCTCGCTTTTCGAAGCGTTGTAACGAGGGCTCGCCTCGAAATGCAGCAGGTAGTTCAGGTCGCCGCTCTGGCCGCCATGGGATAGCTGGCCGCCGGTGTCGATGGTGCCGTCGCGGGATCGGTTGGAGCGAATTTCGACCGTAGTGTTGGAAGTCGACAATACGTCGAGCAGAACGATATTGACGACCTGGGCGCCGCCGCGAATCTCGATGTTTTCGGAAGTGCCGCGAATGATCTCGATGTAATCGACCTGGTCCGCCGAGATTCGGTCGAGTTGGTCGCGGCTGCCGGAATTCTTGCCGGTGATGCGCTGGCCGTTGATCAACACTTCGCCTTCGCCCGAACCGAGGCCGCGCCGGCCGCGGTTGCCGCCTCCGCCGCCCGGTCCACCGCCGCCTCTTCCCATGGCCAGATTGATGCCCGGAATCCGGTAAAGCATGTCATTGACCGAGACCGGAAGGAATTCGGCGAAATAGGATGCCGGATAGACGATCGTGGAATCGTCGGTCGTGTATTCCGGACCCGGAACCTGCTGGGCGCTAACCGGCAGGCTGATCGCCAGCATTGCGAACGCCGCAGCAAATGTTGAGATAATTGATTTGAACTTCATGTCGCCTCTGTTCAGCCGGCTCACGGCAGCCGGCGACCTTTCCCTGAATTCGAACGCCCGACAGTATACCCACCCCATCAGGTCGATTCTGTGACATTTTGTGGAATGGCGGCGAATGCCCCGCTAAAAACGCATACTTCCACAATATCGGCAGAAGCTTGCCATGATTTTGTCACGGTTCGCCGGTTACAGCGGATGCAGCACTACCGGCAATTCCGTGTAGCCGTTGATAAAGCTCGAATAGACGCGTTTCGGCTCGCCTGTCACCTCCAGCCGATGGAAGCGCTTGAGGATCTCTTCCCACAGAATGCGCAATTGCAATTCCGCGAGCCGGTTGCCCATGCAACGGTGAATGCCGAAGCCGAACGACACATGGCGCCGGGCGTTCGGCCGGTCGATGCGAAAGTCATCGGCCCGTTCGAACATTTCCGGGTCGCGATTGCCGGAGGCGTACCACATCACCACCTTGTCGCCGGCCTTGATGCGCTGCCCGCGCAACTCCGTATCGACATTCGCGGTGCGCCGCATATAGGCCAGCGGCGTCTGCCAGCGGATGATTTCCGACACCATGTTGGGAATCAGGGAAGGGTCGCGGCGCAATTTATCGTATTCATCGGGAAACCGGTTCAAGGCGAGCACGCCGCCCGAGATCGAATTGCGCGTCGTGTCGTTGCCGCCGACGACGAGCAGCAGGATATTGCCGAGAAACTCCATCGGCGGCATGTCGCGGGTCGCCTCGCCATGGGCGAGCATCGACAGCAGGTCGTTCCCGGGCGGTTTGCTTATGCGCTCGTTGCGCAATTCCGTGAAACGGGAAAGACATTCGTTCAGGACCCGCCAGCGATGATCATGGTTTTCGGCGACGCCGCCGCCGGGAATCGCCGTGGCCATGTCCGACCAGTAGGTGAGCTTGTACCTGTCCTCGAACGGGAAGTCGAACAGCGTCGCGAGCATGCGCGTGGTGAGATCGATCGAAACGCGCTCGACCCAGTCGAATTCTTCCTTGACGGGAAGTTCGTCGAGAATGCCGGCGGCCCGCCGACGAATCGTGCCCGA
The DNA here is from genome assembly GCA_028279115.1 of Pseudomonadales bacterium. GTDB lineage: Bacteria > Pseudomonadota > Gammaproteobacteria > Pseudomonadales > Pseudohongiellaceae > UBA9145. Next base: position 5,604 of record JANQSV010000004.1, on the reverse strand, counting down.
CAACTTCTTCAGATTTTCCGGCGCGACCACCGGCTGCACGACCTTGCGCTGCGCGTTGTGCCGGGGCGGATCCATCGCGATGAAGGAAGGCGCGTCGAATTCCGGCAGCATGTCGACGATGCCGATGGTCGGTTCGGAAGAATAGATCGCCGGGGACGTATCGACCGCCACGATGTCGCCGTGTTTCATTATCGACCAGTAAGGTCCCACCGCCGAACGCCGGCAATAATGCACCGGCGCCTCCTCGCGCAGGCGCGCCAGGAACGGCAGGTGCTCGTTGGCTTCCCAGATGCCGGGATGCGACAGATCGATGTCTTCGAGAGGCATGGTCCGGGGATTCTTGCCCACCATGCTCCATTTGCTCGGCTTGCGGCTGGATTCGGCGGTTGCGGTGTCGGCCATGCGCGGGCCTCCCCGGCTCGGGAAAAATCGGGTTTACTGTGAAGCTCCGGCTTGGCCGGAGTTTCCCTAAAACTGGAATTCGGGAGTCGTGACGACCAGACCGTCGAGATTTTCGCAAACCGTGATCTGGCAGGCGAGCCGGGAATTCGACCGGCGATCGTCGACCATGTCGAGCATGTCCTCTTCATCCTCATCCATGGGCTTGAGCTTGTCGAGCCATTCCTTGTTGACGTAGATATGGCAGGTGCCGCAGGAACAGCAGCCGCCGCAATCGGCGTCGATTCCCGGCACACTGTTGGATACGGCGGCAAGCATCAGTGAATTGCCGTCCACCGCTTCGACCGGGCGCTCTGTCCCGTCGTGTTCGATAAAGGTGACCTTGATCATCAAAAAACTGCCATCCATTCGGAAGGGCGCAACCATACCAGCAAGTTCAGGCGAACGAAAGCCCGTCCCCCACCGAATCCGCTCCGCAGATTCGACTCCCTCAGAGGGGGAGTGCCCACGACCCAGCCAACGCGATACTCTCCCATTTGGCAGAGTGCCCAGGATCCGGTCAGCGCAATACTCCCCCATTTGGGGAAGTCAAAACCGCATCGCGGTTTTGGTGGGGGTGGCCTGAACGCCCCATGGCACGGGAATGCCGTACTGCCGCAATGTTCCCTCAAGCGTCGGCTTGGCGAGACGGATTCGCTCCGCGTCCAGCAGGAAGGAAAAAATGAGTCCGAGTCCGAGGATGAGCATGCCGATGAGAAAACAATAGATCACCGCCCGGTCCGGATACACATCCTTGTAATAGCCGACGTATAGCGGCCCCACTATGCCCGCCGCGGCCCAGGCCGTGAGCATGGCGCCATAGATGGCGGACATGTTCTTGCTGCCGAATACGTCGACAATGAACGACGGCATCGTGGCGAAGCCCCCGCCGAAGCAAAGCAGGATGTAGCAGACCAGCGCCGAGAAAATCCAGGGATCGCGTTCGGTCATGAGGATGGCGAATACAATCATCTGGCTGGCGAGGAGTATGCGGAACACGGTGACGCGGCCGATGTGGTCGGAAAGCAGGCCCCAGAACAGCCTGCCCAAACCATTGAAGACGGAACTCACGGCGATGAGCATCGCCCCGTATTCGGCCAGTATCAGCGGATCGAGCGTCGGGTCCGCGAGCCCCCATACGTCTTGCAGCAACGACGACTGGAAACTGATTACCGAAATGCCCGCGGAGATGTTGAAGAAAAAAATCACCCATATGATGAGAAACTCCCGGGATCTGAGGCAGCGGGACACGAAGCCGGGCTGATCGGCGCCGTCCGGTTCGGGCGCGGGCGGGGCGCCACCGGCCGGCGGCGCGAAACTCTTCGGCGGGTTGCTGACAAGCATACTGAAAGGAATCAGGATGGCGGCGAAAACTATTCCCAGCCACATGAAAATCAGCGGCAGGTCCTCTTCCGTCTGCACGACCAGAAAAGGCGCCAGCAATCGGCTGAACAGAAAGGCGCCGACGCCGAATCCCATCACGACTATGCCGGTGGCGAGTCCTTTCTTGTCGGGAAACCATTTGGCCACGGTGGCCACGGGCGTCACATAGCCGAAGCCGATGCCGGCGCCGCCGATAACCCCGTAACCGAGATAGAAAAGCAGCAGGCTGTTGTACTCGAGCGCGAGAGCGGCGATGAGATAACCCAGCGAGAACAACACGCTGCCCGCGAGCGCGAGTTTCCGCGGCCCCAGACGGGGCAGAGCCATTCCCGCCCAGGCCGCCGCGATGCCGAGAGAGAAAATGGTAATGCCGAAAGCGATAGCGGTGTCGGTATTGCTCCAGCCGAGCTGGCGCACCAGCATGGTCTGGAAAAAACTCCACGCGTAGACCGTGCCGAAGCAGAGTTGCAGCCCCGTGCAAAGCAGAACGATGACGGTGCGCGGTACGGCGATCATGCTCCGCCGCCCGGTACAGGCGCCTGACGGTCGCCCTCCGCGGCTTTCCCGGGATCAGCCGCCTTGGAGAAATAAAGAAACAGGCGCGCGAGTTGTCCGGCCTCGTCGTCGCGCTCAAGCAACGCGCTCCGGACCGCCTCGCCCTCCTGCTCCGCCCGGGCGAGTTCCACCGCATAGGCGAGCAGGTTCTCGACCGGCTTGGCCGCGAGATTCATGAGCAGGACGGCCGCGATGATGCCGACCAGGAAGATCGAGGAAATGAGATACATCTGGCGGCCGACCGCCTGCTGAATCTTCAGGGTAATGACGGATTTGTCCATGCCGATATGCACCGTTCCCGCGACGCCGGCAAGAATCGGACTGCCGACTTCCACGTAGCTGTCGGCGCCAGCCAACTGCCGTTCCACCGATTCGGTATTCGAGGGATCGGAGGCGAGAATCTCGGCGGGAATGCCCGGCACGAAGGTGTGCGCGAGAAATTCCCCGTCTTCGTTGACGATATAGATGTAGCTGATGCCCTGGATCTCCAGGAATTGATCGATCAGCGATTGCAAGGCCGAAAGGTCGCGATTGAGGATGATGTCCACGCTCGCGTCGGCGATGGTTTGCGCTATGCCCCTGCTGTTGGATTCGTATTCCTCCGAAAGCTGTGAATCGACCGTCGCGATGCACACCCAGGAGGTGGAAACCGCGATGATTCCGAACAGCAGGAAGATGCCGAAGAGAGGTCTGCGGAACAGTTTTTGCACATTCATGTTCATGTCAGCCGAACCTTGCTTGCCAATCGTCAAGTGGAACGAATCGATCCCGGTCCACGACCGTGTAATACAGCCTTTGCATGCCTTGCCGGCGTTGTTCGGAAAAAGAGATGCGTTCGCCGATGCCCAGATCGAAGTCCCGAATGGTGAACACGGCCTCCTCCAGCCGGGCCCGGGTCGGAGCATCGCCGAGACGGTCGAGGATTTCGACCAGCATCCTGGCGTTTACGAATCCTTCCAGACTCACGAAACTTTTCTCGAAAGGCACATAGTCCGGCTGGCGCAAGGGCTGCGGAACCTCCGGATCATAGCGCCGCATGAGTTCGCCGTATTCCCCGACGACCGGGATGGACTCGTCCTCGTAACTCGGCACCACCTGCGAGTTCACGAGCCAGCGGGAATAGCGCTCGCTGTCTTCGACGCTGTCGGTAATGAGTTGCAGCAGGTTCTCGCTGCCGACGAAAGAAAGATTGGCGATCGGAACCTCGAGTCCCAGATCGACCGCGTCGCGGAGAAACGCCGCGCAGGCGCCATAGGCGCCGATGCAGATGACGGCGTCGGGCTCGACTCTGCCGAGAATCTCGACCTGCCGGCGCATGCTGCCCGAATATTGCGCGCCGCGCGTGTAGGTCGCCTCGCCCGCGATCTGCTCTCCATGCGCGCCAAGCGCTTCGCGCACGCCCGCCCAGCCGCTGCGCCCATAGGCGTCGGCCTGATAAAAGACGGCGATGCGCCGGCGGCCGATGCCGAGAAAGTTTTCGACCAGCCCCGCGGTTTCCTCGCGATAGGACGCGCGCAGGTTGAAGGCGAATTCCCCGTACGGCGGCTCGCGTTGCGGCTGGGCTCCCGTAAACGGGAAGAACATGTAGACGTTCTCTTCCTGAAACTTCTTGAGGATGGGCAAAACCCGCGTGACGGTGGGCGTGCCGACGTAGCCGAACAGGGCGAACACCTGGTCGCGAAGCAGCAATTCCATCGTATTCTGCACCGAGGGAACAGGCTGGTAGCCGTCGTCGTAGAGCTTCAGCCCGATGCGCCGCCCGCGTATCCCGCCCCGCTCGTTGACTTGCGTGAAACAGGCCTGGGCGCCGCGATAGAGTTCTATGCCGAGCCCGCGGGAGGGTCCGGAAAAAGCGGCCGAAGTGCCGAGCAGGATTTCGTCGTCCGATACGCCTTCATAGGATGCCCGCGCCGCCCCGGCTGTATTTGTCTGGCCGAAAGCCGAACCCAGGCCGAAACAGGGCGACGCCAGACCGCCCAGCAGGGTGGTTTGAAGGAATTTGCGCCTTGTAAACGCATTCATAGGCTTGAACTGCAAGCGATCCAAACAGCAGTGGGGGTCGCCGACGCCTGCTCCGCATTATTCTTACTCAATGTGTCAGCCTACCGAAAGTTCACGGCCATGTCATCAGCCCGCGAACCGCGCCACCCGATTCGTTCCGGCCATTCGGCCATGATTGGACATTCGACTTGTATGGGCTTAGCCTTGGTGTCCCCAATGCAACCAACCGCCCCATGCGGATCATGCGGGCCTGTACGGAGAACCACATGAACAAGCGCATCAAGACCTTGCATCATCCGGGCGCGCGCCCGGATCCGGAACGCGTTGCGCCGGATGATCGCCTCAACCCGGCGCCGGGAGAAAATTTTCGAATGGAGAAGCGAAAGTGAGAAATTTTATCGTTTCAGGCCTGATCTGGGCTTGCTGTATTTCACTCGTCCAAGGCGCCGAGTCCGATTCCCCGTCCGCGGCTCTCGAAGCTGTCGTCGAAGAATATTTCGAGGCATTCCTTGAACTGAATCCCCTGAGCGCCACGTTTCTCGGCGACAGGCGTTACAACGACCGGCTGGCGAACAATCTCGGCTCCGAGTACCGCGCCGCCTCGGAAGCGCTCGACCGCTACTATCTGGAGAAACTGCTGGCGATCGAGCCGGCGGGACTCGACCGCCAGGACCGGCTCACTTGGGAAAGTTTCAAGCTCACGCTGGAGAACAATCTCGAAATCGGCGAATTCCCGCAGCATCTGCTCGCCATCAACCAATTCTATTCCTTCGCCAACCAATTCGCCCAACTCGGCAGCGGCACGAGCGCCCATCCCTTCGCGAACGAAGAGGATTACCGGAACTTTCTCTCGCGCATCGACGGCTTTGTCGTACTGACCGATCAGGCGATCGCGAACATGCGGGTCGGCCTCGACCGGAACGTGACCCAGCCGCGGGTGCTCATGGAACGGGTAGTGGGCCAGCTTTCCGCCCTCGACCGGGATTTTCCGGAAAGCGTGTTTTACGGACCCATCGGGAATTTCCCCGAGGACATGTCCGCCGCGGTGCGCGAACAGTTGACGGAAGACTTCGCCCAGGCGTACGACGGCAAGCTGCGTCCCGCGTATCAGCGGCTGCACGACTTCATTCGCGACGACTATCTGCCGCGGGCGCGAGCGAGCGTCGGGCTGTTTGAATTGCCCGGCGGCGAAGACTGGTACGCGACCCTGGTCAGGCATACGACCAC
>JANQSV010000199.1 GCA_028279115.1 Pseudomonadales bacterium | reverse complement strand
AAGGCTCTGGCCGAGGGTTCCGCCCTTGTTGATCACACTGGCCTGCAGGTATGTAATCCGCATTTGCTCGTAGATCAGCCCGGCCTTGCGTTGTTCGTGCCGCGGCCAGATTCGTTCGGCCACCGACAGGGCGACACGGCTGCTGTACGCCGCGCGCAGATAATGGTAACCCTGGTTTTCAACCTGATCCTCGGTTATGCCCCGCATATGCGCATGGGACAGATCCATGAGTCCGCGCATCATCTCCTGATCCGGCCAAGAGTATTTGTTGATATAAAACCAGATTGTGTGATCCTGCAACTTGCGCGCTTCGCGCCAATCGCCGGCATTGACGAAATTCTCGATTTTCTTGTGCAGGAAGGGAAGCTGTCTCTTGGTGTACAGGCCCTCTTCTATCCGCACGATCTGCTGCGCGCGGTCGAGAGTCGCATGGGCTTCGGCGAAGCGGTTCAATTCCATGTAGCTGTCGGCGATGCGCGACAAGGGCTCCACCAGTTGCGGCGCGTGGTAGACGCCGTCCGCTTCCAGGCGGAACAGGTCGGATTCGTACAACTCAAGTTCGCGCAAGGTTTCTTCAATCATGACTTCTTCCTGGGCGGCGAGCGGCGCCCAGGCGCAAACCATGAGAGGGACTAGTATGATCGGAAGTCTGCGGGTCAACTTTCCCACCACCATCATTCCACGGCCAACCAATGCTTATCTTGCATAGTTTGCCGCTTCCGGTCCAGTCTCCGAGACTGGGGCCGCATGATCCACACCCATACGGCGGGGTCCACGGATTGCAGCGCCGCCGCGGGCGAACCTCACCCGCAGAGTTCCCGATTCAAGACAAGACCGGATTGACTGCGGTCGAGAGCAACGTTTCCGTCGGCGTCGACTACGACATTTACCGCGAGCCGCACTTCATCCTCCCGCGCGAGGTCGACCCGCGGAATTTCAATGCTGCCCTCCTGCCAGAGCACGCTGCCGCGCACCTCGGGGCGCGGCAGGCTCCGCCGGGTGTATAACTTGTAGCAGACCCGGTAGCTGCCGGGCTCGGCGGCGGAATGCAGCCAGACTTCGTTGCCGGGTCCGTTGATATTGTCTTCCTCGAAGGCCGCGTCGGATCCTGGAAAACTGCGCTCGGCGAAATAGAATTCGCGACCGGCGGGGTCGACGACATGCAAATCCACATCGTCGTTGGTCGACCAGCTCATGATCACGAGCACGAAGCCGAGCCGCGCCATTTCCCGGCAGCTTTGCAATTCCTCGCTCACTTCGTCGAGTTGCGCGCGCAGCGCACTCGATTGCGCCAGACTGATTTCCAGGTCGGCCGCATTCGCTGCCGCCGTTGCCAAGTCTGCTTCACATCGCGCCAGCGTCGCGGCATCGACTGCGTCGGCCAGACTATCGCGGCATTGCGCAAGTTCGCCGCCGGCGGCGCCGCGTTCGACATGGACTTCGTCTGACCCCTCATTTCGGCGCGAGTCCGCCGTATTATTCCACGAATCGGGAAAATGTCGGCAATCTGGGTGGTTCGAATTCCGCGCTTTCAGATGCCGCGGCTCCGCTTCGCTATGCGCGGAATGGCAGCGTGAGGGGGAAGCTGTCATTCCGCGCGAAATCGCGGAATCTCGCCGGGGATGACGGATGTGGGCCGGCCACCCGACCGCAAAGTTTGCGGCTGCGCGTCACTGGGGATGGCCGCTCAAGTATTCCTGGAAAAGCTCACTGTCGATATTGCCGCCGGAGGCCACGATTGCAACCGTCTTGCCGCGCACCGGCAGTTTTTCGCGCAATATCGCCGCCAGCGCCACGGCGCCGCCGGGTTCGAGCACGAGTTTCAGGTGGCGCGCGGCGAAACTGATCGCCATGCCCACTTCGGCTTCGCTGACCATGACAAAACCGTTGACGTTGCGCTGGTTGATCGGCCAAGTGATCTCGCCGGGAATCGTCGCGGCCAAGGCGTCGCAGCGCGTGAAACCGGCGCCCTTGATGCGCACGCGCCGGCCCGCTTTCAGCGAACGGCGATGATCGTCGTAGTTTTCCGGTTCGACGCCGAAGATTCTGGTCCGTGGGCTCAGTTCGCGCATCGCCGTCGACACGCCCGCAAGCAGGCCACCTCCGCCGCATGGGACGAGTAGCAGATCCGCGTCTTGCCCGGCTTCCTCCAGTTGCTCCGCCAGTTCCAGGCCAACGGTGCCTTGCCCGACGATGATATCGGGATCGTCGAAAGGGCGCACCAGGGTTGCGCCGGTTGCGCTGGCGAGTTCTTGCGCGATCGCTTCCCGCGATTCGGTTTTTCGATCATACGGGCGGATTGCGGCGCCCCAGCGGCGGGCGCCTTCGAGTTTCACCGTCGGGGCGTCTTCCGGCATGACGATGGTGGCGGCGATGCCGAGCAGACGGGCGGCGTAGGCGACGCCTTGGGCGTGGTTGCCTGAAGAATAGGCGACGACGCCTCGTTCCCGTTTCGCGGCGGATAGTCGGCTGAGGAAATTGTAGGCGCCGCGGAATTTGAACGCGCCGATTCGCTGCAGGTTTTCGGCCTTGACGAAAATCCGCGCGTCGAGCCGCGCATCGAGCGCCGGACTATTCAGCAGGGGCGTACGTACAGCGACATCCCGCAGCCGAGCGGCGGCGGCGTGGATTTCATCGAATATCACGGGAACCGAGTTTGTCATTTGCGAAGCCGGTGAAATTCATCGACCGCTGGTTGACGCCATGGGTTCGAGCGGGCATGCCTTGTCCCTACAGCCCAACCGCGAGAACCTGTAGGGGCTGGGCATGCCCAGCCCGCTGCAAGGACAAATGTCTTCGCGCCAACTATTCGATAGCCTCTGCTTTTCATCGGCGATTTTTCTCGATGCGCCGTTTGCGGGCGACCTGCCGCGCGCTCAGGTTCTCCTCGCTCCGGGCGTACGGATTGTCGTCGTTGCGCAATTCGATTTTGACCGATACCCCTGTCAGTTCGAGCTTTTGCCGGAAACTGTTTTGCAGGTAGCGGCGATAATGCCCCGGCAGCTTGTCCAGTTGCTTGCCGTGGATCACGATCAGTGGCGGATTATGGCCACCCAGATGGGCATAACGCAGCCGTATCCTGCGGCCCTGGGCCAATGGCGGCGGACTCGCCTCGATGATCGCCTCCAGCATGCGCGTGAGCGTATTCGTCGAGACCGCCTTGCCGGAAGATTCCCGGGCGGCGTGGATGGACTTGTACAGGTCGCCGACGCCAGTTCCATGCAAGGCGGAAATGAAATGCACGGGAGCGTAATCGACGAAACCGAGGCGGCGCCCGATCTCCCTTTTCAGCCATTGCCTGCTTTCGGCTTCCATGCCGTCCCACTTGTTGAACGCGATCACCAGCGCCCTTCCCGTTTCCACCACGTAGCCGAGCAGGTGCAGATCCTGTTCGACGACGCCTTCCCGGGCGTCGGCGAGGAAAACCACCACGTGGGCTTTCTCGATCGCCTGCAGCGACTTGACGACCGAAAATTTCTCCACCACGCCGCGGGTCTTGCCGCGGCGGCGGATGCCGGCGGTGTCGATCAGCGTGTAGCGCCGACCGTCGCGCTCGAAGGGAATTTCTATGCTGTCCCGGGTCGTGCCTGGCTCGTCGAAGACCAGCACCCGGTCTTCGCCCAGCAAGCGGTTGACCAAGGTGGATTTGCCGACATTGGGCCGGCCGGCGAAGGTAATTCCGATGCTGTCCTCGACGTCGATCGGTTCGGCATGCTCTTCCGGTTCGAACCGGTCGAGCGCCTGGCGCATGAGTTGCTTCACGCCGGCGCCCTGGGCGGCCGCGATGGCGAATAGCTCCGGCGCGCCGAGTTCATGGAATTCCGCCCGGGCCTGATCGGGGTCGAGTCCGTCGGTCTTGTTCACCACGAGGAAGCCCGGCTTGCCCTGTTCGCGCAGAAACTGATGGATCCTGCTGTCTTCGGGCGTCAGACCGTCTCTCGCGTCGACCAGAAACAATACGCAATCCGCTTCGGCTATGGCCAGCAACGCCTGGTTGACGACTTCGCGCTCAAGCCCCTCGGGGTTCGGGGTGATGCCGCCCATGTCGATGACGAGAAACTTCCTGCCATCGAGCTCGGCTTTGCCGTATTGCCGGTCGCGGGTCAATCCGGGCAGATTCACCATCAGCGCGTCGCGGCTGGCGGTCAGGCGATTGAACAGTGTCGATTTGCCCACGTTGGGCCGGCCGACTATTGCGAATACGGGCCTCATGAGACAGCCCTGGCGCATGCCTGGATGGCGCCACCCGCGGCGAACACCGGTTTCATGGGTGAGGCCCGGTCTGCGCAGCAGACGAAAAGCAGCGCTTTTCGAGGGCCGAACGGCTTGCCAGGGATGGCAAGACCGGGGGTAGTCGAAGCAGATGAATTCGCGCCAGGGACGCCAAGCACAACGCAGCAGAATCTCCAAAAGATTCTGCAACTCCGCTTCGCTCCGTGCAGAATGACAAGTTGAAATTTGGTCCGCGCACGCGGAGCTCCTACTCGATAGCCAGCGCCATCAGCGTCCCGCTGTTGCCGTATACGTAAAGGCGACCGCCGTCCGCGAGGATATTGGCCCGCACACCGTCGCTGTCCACCCGCATGCGGCCGACGATGCGGCCGTCGATCTGGGAAATGATGTGGAGCCAGCCTTCGAAATCGGCTACGGCGATATAGTTGCCCACTGCTTTCGGGCCGGTCAGCGCGCGATATTCCAGTTCTTCGTTGGTCCAGACGATATCGTTGCTGTTGTCGCGCACCGCAACCACGTGGCTGGCTTCGGAGCTGTAATAGATATTGCCGAATCCCTGATCGAGGCCGTGATAACTCGAAGCTTCCATCCCCCAGACGATCCTGCCCGTAGCAATATCGAAGGCCATGACATTGCCTTGATAACTCGAAGCCAGCACGCGGTTGCCATCGAGTTGCAGATCGCCGTCGGCATCGATCACGCGTTCGATGTCGTAACGGCCTTCGGGAATCGCAATGCGCTCTTCCCAGCGCCAGATGCCGTCATCGGCGGCGACGGACACCAGTGTGCCGTTGCTGAATCCGGCGATAACGAATCCCTGCGGCGTGATGACCGGTCGGTTGGTGCCGCGCAAGGTCAGCGCCGGCAAGGTGGTCTCGTAAATCCAGCGCCGCGCGCCGTCTCCCGCGTCGAGGGCGATCAATTTTCCGTCAACGGTCTGGGCGACGACCACGTCGCCATTGGTCTGGGGTGGAGAAAGCACTTCGCTGGTAACCGCTCCGCGCCAGAGTTCCTCGCCCGTGAACTGATTGAAGGCGATCACTTCGGCGTTGGCGGTGCCAAGCAGCACCAGGCCGCGGCCCGCGCCGACTCCACCGGTAACGGTTTCGTCGTCGAGTCGGGTGCGCCAGATGACATCGCCGGATTCCAGTTCGAGCCCGTAGACATTGCCGTCTTCGCTGACGGCGAATATGCGCTCGCCGTCGATGGCCGGGGTCAATTCGAAATAATCGCGGCCCTGGCCGTTACCGATGTTGGCGCTCCAGATGCGGCGCAGTTCGACTTCCTCGTCGATATTCCGCAATTCCGCGGGCGGATTCACTTCATCGTCCGCGAACCAGGTTGACGGATTCAGATTCACGATCGAGCAACTCGCGAAAAACGGCAGGGCGAGCAAGGCGATTGTTCGGTTCATGGCGGTTGTCCCGTTGCTGGTCCCATTCCTGGGCGCTCTCAATTCAAGCCGCCGAGATTTGCGAGTTTCATGCGCAGTCCGTCACTGATCGAGCCGGCGTCCTGCGCCGCGAGCCAGGAATCCCGCGCGTCTTCCGGGCGGCCCAGGGCCAGGTAGATGTCGCCGCGCAACTCATGAAAGCCCGGCTCAAAGCTGCGCGGGTCGATGCTGTTCACGAGCAGCAAGGCGCGGTCGGGGTCGCCCCGGGCCAGAATCACCCGGCCCAACCGCAAGGTTGCAGTCAATACGAGGCCTTCATCCGCACGCTGGATGATACTCGTCTGAGCGTTATCGACCACCCATTGCAGAGCTTCCTCGGCAGCGGCGAGATCACCCTGTCGCACCGATTGCTGGGCGCTGTACAAGGCTCCATAGCGCGCATAGATGGAACCGGGATGATCTTCCATCAGTCGGTCGGCGAGTTCGATGACGGCGTCGGCGTCGGGTTCCCGGGCAGCATCGGGGGGCTGGGCGGCGGTCAGTATCTCCTCGTACAGGTCCGACGCGGTTTCGCGGCCCGAAGCGCTCGACTGCTGCCAGAAACTCCAGCCTCCATAGCCCGCCGCGGCGACAACCACGATCAGCAGCAGGAACTTGCCGTTCTCGTCCCACCACCTGCGCAAGGCTTCTATATTCTCTTCTTCAGCGGCGCTGATAGCCACGCCCGCCCCCTCCGTATCAAGCTGAGTCGCGCATTATAGAAATTTCGCGATTACGCGGAAAGTCTGGCGGTGGCCTCTTCCAGCTACACGCGCCTTGCAGTCCGGCGGCGTAGCCGCCCTGTTCGAGGCTACCCGCGATGGGTGTCCCTTCAAGCTTTACAGAAACTTGCCGTTCTCGTCCCACCACCTGCGCAGGGCTTCTATATTCTCTTCTTCAGCGGCGCTGATAGCCACGCCTGACTCCTGTTTAACAATCCCAACCGTGTATTATAGAAACTTCACGAAATTGCCGAAAGCCGGGTAGCGGCTTCGAACCGTCGCCGTCTGGTGGGCTGAGTTCAGCGGACGCCGTAAATACGGCCCAGCCGCCAAGCATAGCTTGGCGTCGTTCCGGCTGCGCATGAAGCTACGCTTCATAAACGCTTGCCTGCACCCCTGTAGGCTTCGGGCTCGGCATCCTGCCTCGCACGTCCGCTGAACTCAGCCCACCAGACGGCGACTCACGCAGTACAGACCCGGAAAGATGTCATTCTACGAGCAAGCGGGCGGCGTTCTCCACGAAATAGTCAAGCGATACCGGATCGGTTTCAAATCCGTCTTCGAACTTGCGCAATTTCACTTCACGGGGCGAACCGTGCGGCGTTTGCTCTATGACTGCGACGAGTCGGGCTTTCAGTTCGTAAGCGCGTTTGATCTGCCGGGAAGACTTGCCGCCGCCGCATTGGCAGACAACGCGCAAGTCCGGGTATCGTTCCCTCAAGCGCCGGGCGAGCTTCTGGCTTTCCACCGTGATGCCGTCGCCGAGGGCGACGATGCAGATATCGGCACGATCTTCCCGCCCGAACGGAGTGTCGCCACTTTGTTTCCGCATCTTCTCCCGCAACAGCAGCAACACCCTTTCCACGCCGATTGCGAATCCGGCTGCTGGTGTCGGCCTGCCGCCGAGTTGGGCGACCAGGCCGTCGTAGCGACCGCCGCCGCAAACCGCGCCCTGTGAGCCCAGGGCATCGGTGGTCCACTCGAACACACAGTTGTTGTAGTAGTCCAAGCCTCTAACCAATGTATGGTTTTCGACGACTTTGATCCCCAACGGGGCCAGCAACTTTTTCAGTTCCTCGTAGTGCTCAAGACTTCCCGGGCTTAGAAAATCGGCCATGGCAGGAGCTTCTCGGACAACCGCCTGGTTTCCCGGATGCTTGCTGTCGAGCACCCGCAAAGGATTGGTCTTGATTCTGTTTCGGGCCGAGGGACCCAACTCGTCTGCCCTGCTGGACAGATACTCGACTAGCACCGCGCCATAGCGCCCGCGGTCTTCGGCGCTCCCGATATTGTTCAATTCCAGAGTGAGCCAGCCCGACAGTCCCAATCGCTTCCAAAATGTGGCTGAAAGCTCGATGATCTCGGCATCGATATCCGGTCCCACCATGCCAAATGCTTCGATACCAAATTGATGAAACTGGCGAAAACGGCCTTTCTGTGGCCGTTCGCGCCGGAACATGGGGCCCTGGTACCAGAGCCGTTGCTGGCGGTTGTATAGCAGACCGTGCTGTTCCGCCGCACGCACGCAGCCGGCGGTGCCTTCGGGACGCAAACTGACATTTTCACCGCCGGCGTCTTCGAAACTGAACATTTCCTTTTCGACAATGTCGGTAACTTCGCCGATCGAGCGCTTGAACAGTTCGGTTTTTTCAAGTAATGGAAACCTGATTTCCGAATAGCCGAAGCTCCCCGCCAATTCGCGAAACTCGCCCTCGATCCAGTGCCACGTTTCAGACCAGCCGGGAAGCGCATCGTGCATACCCTTTACTGACCTAATGGTTTTCGCTGTCATTTTTCGGCGCAAATCGTCAGGAACTGGCGATGAGGTTTTTATCGGCGACCTGCTTCTCCGCCACGCGGCGCCGGACCATCGCCTCCAGTTCATCGAGCAAATCCTCGTTGCGCACCTTGTGATGGGGCGCGCCGTCCAGATAGGCCATGTTGGCCGGACTGGCGCCGGTAAGACCGACTTCGGCCTCTCTGGCTTCGCCGGGACCGTTGACGATGCAGCCGATTACGGCGACGTCGATCGGCGTGACGATATCTTCCAGCCGCGTTTCGAGTCGATTGACCATGTCGATGACATCGAAATTCTGCCGCGAGCAACTCGGGCACGCGACCAGGTTGACGCCCTTGTGACGCAATCCGAGGCTCTTGAGTATGTCGAATCCGACCTTGATTTCTTCCACCGGATCCGCCGCCAGCGAGACGCGAATGGTGTCGCCGATGCCTTCGAGCAGCAAGGCGCCCATGCCGATGGCGGACTTGACCGTGCCGCCGCGCAAGCCGCCGGCCTCGGTTATGCCGAGATGGAACGGGTTGTCGATCTGATCCGCCAGACCGCGATAGGCGGCCAGGGTCATGAACACATCCGAGGACTTGAGGCTGATCTTGAAATTCCGGAAATCGAGCTTGTCGAGAATATCGATCTGCTGCAAGGCGGACTCGATCATCGCGGTCGCGTTCGGCTCCTTGTACTTGCGCAACAGGGCCTTGCTCAGCGAGCCGGCATTGACCCCGATGCGCATGGGAATGCCCTTGTCCTTCGAACTGCTCACCACGGCCCGCACCCGCTCTTCCCTGCCGATGTTGCCGGGATTGACGCGCAGGCAATCGACGCCGTATTCAAGCACTTTCAGCGCGATGCGATAATCGAAATGGATATCGGCCACCAGCGGCAGGGAAACCCTGGCGCGAATCTCGCGAAAAGCTTCGGCGGCGCCCATCGTGGGCACCGAGACCCGGACGATATCCGCTCCCACCGCTTCCAGCCGTTCGATCTGGGCAATGGTGTCCTCGATATCGCAGGTTTCCGTATTGGTCATGCTTTGCACGGAAATCGGCGCGCCGCCGCCGACCGGCACCTTGCCGACCATGATCCGTCTCGCCTTGCGGCGTTGTATCTCTTGCCGCGCTTTCATTTTCCGGAATTTTCCCTGTTCGCGCCTTGCTTTGCCGCACCGGCCGCAAGGAATCCGGGCGCGGCGCCGAACGCCTGAAACGCCCACCATGCCGCTACCGCCAAAGCGCCGGCCAGCAACACCAGCAATAACGGCAATATCCATTTGCGGCCGGAGCCCGCCGGCGCCGCCCGCAACGGGCCGGTCTCGCCGCCGGACGGCGCGCCGGGCCACCGGTAAGCGTTCATGACCTGCTCTTCGCCAAGGTCGAGCAATAGCGCATAGCTCTTGAGGTAGCCTTTCACATAAACTTCGCCCGGCAATTTGTCGTAGTCCCCAGATTCCAGCGCATGAATGTAATGTTCGGTCAGGAACAATCTTTCCGCCACCTCGAAAACGCTCAACCCGCAACTTTCCCGCGCCCCGCGCAACATTGCGCCGGCGCTTAGCGGAGTCGATGCCGCTTCCTCGACAATCTCCGGAACGGGATCGATTTCCCGCTCAGCCGCTTCTGCTTCTTTCCGTTCCTCTTCAGGCTCGGAATCAGCATTTTTCCCCATTTATCAACTCCATGAATACGCGGTATTCCGCTGTTTCCGGGTACAGTTTACCGAGAATCGACCCGAATTCCTCTACTCCGGCGCGATTTCCGGATTGTCGGGCAAATTCGGCGCCGGCCAGCAAGGCTTTCGGGCCATGCGTCAGACGCTGATTTTCGGCGATGCGCAGGTATTCGCGGAACAGGCGCAGAGCCTCTGCCGGATTGCCGTTGCGCCGGTGCAACAGGGACAACTCAAGCGCCGCCCGCGGCAGTTCGCCATTCAGTTCGAGTGCGCCCGCGAACGCTTCCAGAGCTTCATCGTGGCTGCGTCTTCGCAGCAGGACCCTGCCGAGATTTTCGAGCGCATGGGCGCGCCCCCGGTAAGTTTCGTCCGCCGCCGCGGCCCGGAACTGCGCCAGCGCGTCTTCGTCGCGCCCGAGTGAATACAGCATCACGCCATAGTTGTTCCTCGGCGCGGAATCGCCTCGCTTAAGTCGAATCGCGCGGCGAAAATGCCGTTCCGCCAGTTCGTAGTCGCCCTCGGCGGCAGCGAGCAACGCGGCGACATGATCGATTGCCGCCTGGCCGGCACCGTTCAGCCGGGCGTTTTCCAGGTGATGGCGCGCTGCGTCGAAATCTCCGGCGTCGAAATAGCCCATGGTCAGCGCCAGATAGTCCCGCGCCGCCGCGCCGGGAGCATCGGGCCCTGCGCCGCCGTCAGGCGCGCTTACGCAGGCGGCGAGAGCGGCTATGCAGAAAAGCAGCGCGAAAATCCGGCCTGCCGTACACAGGCGAACCGCCCGTCCATGCTTCATCGACCGGTTCCTTGTGATTCGGCCTGTTGCCGGGAGTCGTCCCTTGCACTATGGATAAGTTCGGCGGGCCTTTCTTGCGGGCGGGCCTCGCCATCAAGCCGGTGAAGAACTCGTTCCCGGCGCCGGGTCTGATCGTGTACCGAGCCGGTCAGTTGACCGCATGCCGCCGCGATTTCATCGGCGCGGGTAGTGCGCACCGTCACGACAAGACCCGCGTCATGCAGGATCTTGCGGAAATTGCCGATCGAACTCGCACTGGGCCGCCGGTAGCTGACTTCACTGAACTCGTTGAAGGGGATGAGATTGATCTTGCAGGGGAAATCTTCGAGCAGCGCGGCAAGTTCCCGGGCATGCCGGCGATGGTCGTTGACGCCGCGAATCAACGTGTATTCGACCAGCGGTACGCGATGTTCTCCCAGGTCCGCCATATAAGCCCTCACCGCCTCCAGCAACTTGGCGATGGGATATTTTCGATTGAGCGGCACCAATTCGTCGCGCAACTCGTCATTGGCCGCGTGCAGGGAAATCGCCAGCGCGACGTCGATCCGCCCGCGCATGCGTTCCAGGCCGGGTATCACGCCGGCGGTGCTGATCGTGACCCGGCGCTTGGACAGGCCGTAAGCATGGTCGTCGAGCATGAGGTCGACCGCATCCATGACGTTGTCGAAATTGAGCAATGGCTCGCCCATCCCCATGAACACCACGTTGGTTACGGGAGGACCGCCGCCGTTCTCGAAGCTGCCGAGTTCGCGCCGCGCCAGCCAGACCTGGCCGATGATTTCCGCGGCGGCCAGATTGCTGTCGAAGCCCTGCTTGCCGGTGGCGCAAAAGCTGCAATCGAGGATGCAGCCGGCCTGGGAGGAAACGCACAAGGTGCCGCGGCCGCCTTCCGGAATATAGACCATTTCGACCGAACTGCCGCTGACCGCGCGGACGATCCATTTCACGCAGCCGTCTTCCGCGTCGTACCGGCTGACAAGTTCCGGCGGCGCAAGCGTCGTTTCCTCCGCGAGCCGTTCGCGGAACGACTTGCCGATGTCGGTCATCGCGCCGAAATCGAGCACGCCGCGGCGATGTATCCAGCGCATGAGCTGGCGCGCCCGAAACGGCTTCTCGCCCATGCCTTCCAGCAGGGCGGTCAACTTGGCCGGACTGAGTCCGAGCAGATTCGGCCTCAAAGCTGTCGACATGGGCGAACAACCTCGCGGTTTCGTCCGGCTCAGGAAGTAATTTCCATGGCCGCGAAAAAGTATGCGACTTCCCTTTCCGCCGAAACGGGCGAATCGGATCCGTGCACTGCGTTCGCATCGATTGATTTGGCGAAATCGGCGCGAATCGTTCCGGGCGCGGCTTCAGCCGGATTGGTGGGTCCCATCAACCGGCGGTTGAGGGCGATGGCGTCTTCGCCTTCGAGCACCTGCACCACGACCGGACCCGAGGTCATGAACGTGATCAGGTCCTCGTAGAACGGCTTTCCCTTGTGTTCGGCGTAAAAACCGCCAGCCGTCCGCTCGTCCAGCCGCAGCATTTTCGCCGCCACGATACGCAGTCCGGCCTGTTCGAACCGGCTGTAGATTTCGCCGATCACGTTCTTGCCAACGGCGTCTGGCTTAATGATAGACAAAGTGCGCTGAATCGCCATGATTTCTCCTCAAACTTCGACCGGGCGCATTATACGAGTATGACCCGGTCGGCGCAGCCTGTATGCCAGATTGTTGAATTGGCGGCTTCGATCCGTCGCCGTCGGGCTGTGAGGTTTTCAGCGGACGCCGTAAATACGTCCATGTAGGCTCCGGGCTCGGCGTCCTGCCTCGCACGCCCACTGAAAACCTCACAGCCCGACGGCGACTCACGCAGTGCCAGCTCGGGTCAATCGGCGGCTTCCTCGATCCAGGCCATCTGGATCGCTTCGAGGATCTTTTCGCCGCTGCGGGCCGGGTCGTCGTCGAATTCCTCGAGTTCGCAGATCCAGCGATGCATATCGACGAAATTCACGTATTGCGGATCGATATCGGGATACCTGTCAGCCAGTTCGATGGCGATGTCGTTTACGTCGGTCCACTTCATATGCGTCTCCCGGATTCCGGCTAATGATTTTCGGAAACCATGTTTATCGTGTATTTGGGGATTTCCACCACCAGATCTTCGTCGGCGACGATGGCCTGGCAACTCAGCCGCGATTCGGGCTCGAGCCCCCAGGCCTTGTCCAGATAGTCTTCCTCGTTTTCATCGGGTTCCTCGAGCGAATAAAAGCCTTCGCGCACGATCACATGGCAGGTGGTGCAGGCGCAGGATTTTTCACAGGCGTGTTCGATGTGAATTTTCTGGCCAAGCGCCGCGTCGAGGATGCTGATACCAGGATCCGCTTCAATTTCGGCCCCTTCCGGGCAGATCGTTTCGTGTGGCAAAATCGTGATTTTTGGCATTCTGCTTACTCGGTACGCTCGTCAATCGCATCTATGGATTCGCCGCGCAAGGCGGCGCCTACGGTCATGTTCATCCGCCGCTCCGCAAAACTCTCGCTGGCGTGGTTCAGTTGTTCCGTGCGTTCTTCGATCAGGGCGGCGTTTTCCTCGGCCATTGCCTGCCTGAGCGCATGCAGCGCCCGGTCGATAACGGCTCTTTCGGCCGCTTCAAGCAATTCTCCGTCCACGTCAAACGCAGCAACGATCGCCTCCGTCAGCCGCGTCGCTTCCAGCCGGGCTTCGCGCAAGGCGCGCGCGGCCATGTCCGCCCTGGCATGTTCATGGGAATCCTTGAGCATCTGTTCCACCTGGTCGAGATCGAGCCCATAGCTCGGTTTGACCTGGACTTCGGCCTTGCAGCCGGTGCTCGCTTCTTCGGCGGAAACGCTGAGCAGGCCATCGGCGTCCACCTGGAAAGTCACCTTGACCTTGGCCGCTCCCGCCACCATCGGCGGAATGCCGCCCAGACTGAATCGGGCCAGCGACCGGCATTCACTTACCAGTTCCCTTTCGCCTTGCACGACGTGCAGGGCCATGGCGGTCTGACCGTCCTTGAAGGTGGTGAATTCCTGAGATTTCGAAACCGGGATCGACGTATTGCGGTGGATGATCTTTTCCACGAGTTCGCCCATGGTTTCGATACCCAGCGACAGCGGATTGACGTCGAGCAGCAGGAAATCGCCGGCCGGCTTGTTGCCGACGAGCACTTCGGCCTGGATGCCCGCGCCGATTGCGACCACGCGGTCGGGATCGATGTCCTGCAAGGGTTCGCGGCCGAAATAGTCCGCCACCGCCCGGCGGATCAGGGGCATTCGGGTCGCTCCGCCGACGAGCAGC
Source organism: Pseudomonadales bacterium (assembly GCA_028279115.1). Lineage (GTDB taxonomy): Bacteria > Pseudomonadota > Gammaproteobacteria > Pseudomonadales > Pseudohongiellaceae > UBA9145. The sequence goes on along the minus strand of JANQSV010000199.1, from coordinate 3,211 downwards.
ACATTGTCGATTGCGCTGGTCTCCATGCGGGCGTCGCGCAGGACCCGGCGGCAGGCGAGCATGGTGCGCCGCACCAGCGGCGCGGCGAGTTCGGCGAACTCTGCCGCGGTCAGCGTGAAGCTTGCACCGTTCCAGCTCAATTCGGCCTGCTCCGCTTCGGACAAGGCTTCCCGCGCGCGATTCGCCGCCTGCAACAGCGCCGGATAATCCCGCGCGGCGATGCTTTCCATGCCGCCCAAGCCACATTGCTCCGCCAGCCAGGCGGCCACCGCCCTGTCGAAGTCATCGCCGCCGAGAGCGGTATCGCCGCCGGTGGCGAGCACTTCAAAAACGCCTTTTTGCAGGCTCAGCAAGGACACGTCGAAAGTGCCGCCGCCGAGATCGAAAACGATGATGTTGCCTTGTTCTTCGGTGTCCAGCCCGTAGGCCACGGCCGCCGCCGTCGGCTCGTTGAGCAGGCGCAGCACATTGATGCCGGCGAGACTCGCCGCAAGCCGCGTCTGCTGGCGCTGGGCGTCGTTGAAATAGGCGGGAACGGTGATGACGGCGCCTTCGACCGCCTCCCCCGTCCGCGCCTCCGCGCGCAGCACGAGCGTCCTGAGAATATCGGCGGATACTTCGGCCGGATTCCGGACTCCCATTGACGTGATGAATGCCGGCGAAGCGGGATCGCACTCGGGGTCGAAGCGGTATTGACGATAATCTCCGCTGTCCGTCAGTTCATCGAGGCTCTTGCCGAGCGCCCGCTTGACCGAAACGATGACATTGGCCGGATCGGCTACTGCCTGCGCTTTCGCCGCCGCGCCGACCACGGTTGCTCCGTCGGCCCGATAATGCACCGCGGAGGGGAGCAGATGCGCGCCATCCGCATCGGCAAGCGTGAGCACCTCGCCGTCTACATCGGTGGCGATCAGCGAGTTGGTCGTGCCGAGATCGATGCCCGCCGCGCGTTTGCGGGCGGTGCGCCGGACAGGCCGCCCGCCGGGTTCTGAAATCTGTAACAAACTCATCTGGAGGCCGCTTCAGTCAGACGATGGCGTCTTCCGCTTTTTCGATTTCGGCTTGCAACTTGGTGAGGAATTGCAATTCGTGGAACAGTTTCTTCGCCTGTGCCAGGTCTCCCCCTTCCGGGCTTCCCGCGGCGCTCCTCCCGACCAGGCATGCGGCGAATTCCAGTTGCCGCCGCGCCAGCCTGTCGCCGGTTGTGCGATTCAATTCGTCGAGCCGGTCGAGCGCGCTTTCGTCCTTCGGCAATTCGGCGAGCGATTCGCGCAAGGCGATCTGTTCGAACAGCAATTCCGGATCCAGATCGGATTGATCTACCTGTTCGACGTCCACTCCTTGCAATTTCAGGAGGTAACCGGCCCGGCGCAGCGGCGACTTCAGCGTTTCGTAGGCTTCGTTGAGATAACTGCTGAGTTTGATCGCCAGCAGCCGCTGTTCGTCTCCGGCGGCGGCGTAGCGATCCGGATGGACGATAGTCTGCAACTCGCGAAATTGTCCGTTGAGCCGCTCCAGATCGATGTCGTAGCCGACCGGCAGCTCGAATTGGGAGAAATAGTTGTCGGCGATGGACAGCACGGCGTCATTCTTGAGTTCGTGGCTTGAGTACGTGGCTTCAACTCGCCCGCGGGCTCAGATGGTGAAGCTTTCGCCGCAGCCGCATTCGCCTTTCACGTTCGGATTGCGAAACTCGAAACCTTCGTTAACCCCCTGCTTTACAAAGTCCATTTCGGTTCCGTCGATATAGACCAGGCTCTTGGGATCGACCACGATCTTGACGCCATGCTCTTCGAATACCCGGTCGCCGTCTTCGACCTGGTCGGCGAACTCGAGCACATAGGCCATGCCCGAACAGCCGGTGGTGGTGACCCCGACGCGAATGCCGAGGCCGCTGCCGCGCTCGGCCAACTGCCGCGCAACGTGACCGGCCGCGTTTTCGGTAATGGATATGGCCATGAAACTACTCTTCCGTATTGCCCTGCTTCTTCCTCACGTCGGCGATCGCCGCCTTGATGGCGTCCTCCGCCAGCACCGAACAATGAATCTTGACCGGCGGCAGTCCGAGTTCGTCGGCGATGTCCTTGTTGCGGATCTGCGTGGCGTCGTCGAGCGATCTGCCCTTGACCCATTCGGTCAGCAACGAACTCGAAGCGATCGCCGAGCCGCAACCATAGGTCTTGAACTTCGCGTCTTCGATGACGCCGCCGCCGTCGACCTTGATCTGCAAGCGCATGACATCGCCGCAGGCGGGCGCGCCGACCATGCCGGTGCCGACGTTCGCGTCGGAATCGTCGAGCCGGCCGACATTGCGCGGGTTTTCGTAGTGGTCCAGTACCTTGTCTGAATACGCCATGATGCTATTTTCCTCCCCGCGTCAGTGCGCGGCCCATTGAACCTGATCGAGATCCACACCGTCCTTGTACATGTCCCAGAGCGGGGAAAGTTCCCGCAACTTGGCCACGGCGTAGTGGATTCGCTCGATCGCGTAATCGATATCTTCCCCGGTGGTGAAGCGGCCGATGGAAATTCGCAGCGAACTGTGCGCCAGTTCGTCGTTCCGGCCAAGCGCCCGCAACACGTATGACGGCTCGAGGCTGGCCGATGTGCAGGCCGAACCCGACGACAGCGCGAGTTCCCGCAGCGCCATCATCAGCGATTCGCCTTCCACGAAATTGAAGCTGATGTTCAGATTGCCGGGCGCCCGATGCGTCAGGTCGCCGTTGACGTAGACTTCCTCGATGTCTTCCAGCCCGCGCAGCAACTTCTCGCGCAGGGCCAGGGTGCGGCGGGCTTCCTCGTGCATCTCTTCCCTGGCGATGCGATAGGCCTCGCCCATGCCGACGATCTGGTGCGTGGCCAGGGTGCCGGAGCGCATGCCGCGCTCGTGTCCGCCGCCATGGATTTGCGGTTCGATGCGCACCCGCGGCTTGCGCCGCACGTAAAGGGCGCCGATGCCCTTGGGGCCGTAAAGTTTGTGCGCGGTAAACGCCATCAGGTCCACCTGCATTTTCTCCAGGTCGATGTCGAGCTTGCCGGCGCTCTGGGCGGCGTCGACATGGAAAATCACCTTGTTCCTGCGCGTCACCTCGCCGATGGCCTCGATGTCGTTGACCACGCCGATTTCGTTGTTGACGTGCATCAGGGAGACCAGGATAGTGTCCGGCCGTAACGTTTTTTCCACGGTTTCCGGCGAAATGAGCCCGTTGCT
>JANQSV010000411.1 GCA_028279115.1 Pseudomonadales bacterium | reverse complement strand
CGGAATTTCTGCACCTTGCCGGTGACGGTCATGGGAAAGTCGTCGCTGAAGCGTATGTAGCGCGGCGCCTTGTAGTGGGCTATGCGGCCGCGGCAGAAGGCGAACCGGACATGATGTCGGTGCGCAAGCTGCTCGGGTCGTATTCGGCGAAATCCAGCGGCTAGTACGGCATGATGACCTACATGCACGACCGTGTGCAGTACCTGCTCATGCAAGCCGGCAGCGCCGACAGCGTCCGCCGCGGACTCCCCGGCCAACTCGTGGCGCTCAGGCTGCCCTAATAATTCCCAGGGGCGCGTCATGGCGTATCGTGTAGTGAATTTCGGATCAAGGCAAAAGCTCCCTTCACTTCCACGATTTCAGGTATTTCATCGCTGAAGAGCATTCCCCTAATTTCAGCCTTGAGTCCCCGTTCTATATAGTTCCAGAAATCGCTATCCCCTGAGAATATTTTTGCATCGCTCATCGATAAATCCAACCAAGAAGGAGCCTCTTGGAAAGATTCCCGATCACAGCGCCTTACTTCATTCATTAACTCGCCAAAATAATCAGTGCCAACGAATCTTCGATATTCAGGCTTGCGCAATATCATGACTATGTCATAGAAATGCCGGATTCTTCGCCGAAACTCATCCAAACCAGAACGTTCGTAGTTTGCGCGAACCAGGCTCATTAATTTTTCGCACAAGGTCCGCTCAACGCCGAGCACAAGAATCTCAAAGCTTTCCAGGGCAAATCGCTTCACCAGTTCCTCGTGTCCCGACGCATTGAGGTAATCCGCAATCAGGGTGCCCACGGGCAACTTTGCGGCAGGCTCGGGGTCTGCAAAAGAATTTATCTCAATCAAGATCTCGTTCGCCGCTTGCTCGCCGACCACTCGCCCGGATTGTGTCGGAAAGGCGTACGCAGTCTTCCGGAACCGTCCATGCTTCGATTCAAGAGGATGTCCGGGAACATAGCTGAGACCTTGAGAAATCGTCCGCTCTACAGCCTTTATCACCGTCTTGCATTGAGCATCGGTCATGCTCGGCTCTCGAATGAGAGCAAGATCGATGTCTTCCGAAAACCGTTCCAGAATACCGTGTGCCTTGGATAGCGAAGTCCCTCCCTTGAAGACTACGGACTCGCCGAGTTTCGATTTATGAAAACGTTTGAGACCGTGCGTTATCCAGTAGTCTTTTTCTATGTATAGTTCAGGGATTTTCTTCTGGTTTGCCGTAGCCCGGATCAATTCACAGAAGACTTCCAGCGTATCGTGCAAAATCACCGAACATTCCAGGCGCGCGCTTGCGGCCACTCATTCGGTTCGAGACCGAATGAGAAGCGGGACGACGGATTGATCGAATCTCTGAGCATCGGCAGGACGGGCTGTTCGTTGGTCGTCATCAATAATCCCAAAAGAGCCCGAGTTCCGGCGTTGTAATACTCCACCGCTAGTTTCTGCAATTTCCGCAGTTCGCCGGACGAGAGTCTCGTCAGGCGATTTGTCAGCGCGTTCATTACTGTTCCCACACTGGCATCCGGCACATTCCTTGCGGCGCGCAAAGCATCGAGAATTTCCTGCATCTCTATCGTAGAGTTGCTGACCGGCGCCCGGCTCGGCACAAATTTGATCCGGATCGTTCCGAAGTCCTTCGTTTGCGGGGCGCGGCCGGATGCGATGGTTATTGTTTTCGGCGACTGCGTGGTCAGTCCCATACGGTTGTACAGCGCTGGCCCGGTGATGTATCCATCTCGTCGCCCATTGAGGTATAACGCATCCTTCAGCAACTCGGCGTCACCCGGAGGTATTTCACCAAGAATGCCCTGCCCGGCCTTGTAGAAGCGCCCTCGCCGCAATCTTTTCAGACTCCCGCTGTCGACACGGCGACATACCGCGCGCAAAACGGCGTCAGGCGCATCCCGAAACTCCGGGAACGCTTCGTAACCAAAGATTCGCCCTGCCGGGATTCGATCTATTTTTCGATTGACGGCTGTCGCAATGTTCATGATTCGACTCCAGCCACAACTATAGTGGCTTTACCGGAATATACAAGTTTTTTTTATGAAAAACCTGACATACCCACCATAGGGCACATTTGCCACAGATCGCCCTAGTTGCTGTCATTGTGCAGTGGCGAGATCCTGGTCAGCGTCGAAGGCCCCGTCTCCGGCCAGTACGGCATGATGACTTACATGCACAACAGCGTACAGTACCTGCTCATGCAAGCCGGTAGCGTCCGCCGCGGACTCCCCGGCCAACTCGTGGCGCTCAGATTGCCTTGAACGCTGAGTTCCGGTGCGACTTATCAGACCCCACAGAGCACGGAAGGTTCGGCCGACGTTCTCGCCGAATGCGCCGCCGGCGTCAGCCGCAGCGGTCTGATCTTGCGGATGCCGTGTCAGAATCATCCTCATACCATTTGACCGGAAAAATGGCACTTAAGATACGAAGCGCCAAATATAGCGCAGACCCCGAAAGAGAAGAAATCGACAACCCGAATCCGTTAGTGTTCGTCGGAATCCAGGTTCTCCAATTGGCTGCGGCGGGAAGCGAAGAAGAGGCTGACGCCGTAACGACGCTTGTGCCGGATTTCCGCGTAGATTCTTGGCAAAAGGACCATGATCATGCCACCAATGGCCAAGGTCTCCAATAACTCAACCCCGGTTTCGCCCTTCAACCAGGCCAAGATTCCGCCGCCCAATATCATGATCGAGAAGCCGAAGCACACGTCCCGATTGAAAAAGCCGAGATACTGATTCTTATCGTGATCCCAGACCTTCACGCTCAAAAAAGCAATGCCGAATAGCAGAAACACCAACCATCTTTCGATAAACGCGCCAATCAACATAAAATACCTCCTCCATTGATAGAGTCGAAGTTTGAAACTTATCTCCCTTTAAAAATGTCCGGGGCCAAACATAAGCCAACCCCGGACTGCGGAAGTATTCCGCTCTCAACCAAATCAAAATTTCCTGAAATTATCAGTAAACTCAACGTTCATCACATGTTTAATGAATTGCAAAGTTCTGAAAGCCTCAGGGAGAGCTATTTCTTGCACCGGACCTCACGGCATCGACCAATTCGTTCGCTTTGTGCGCTCCATATCCAATGCCCAGGCCGACTACCGTCCATCCCACCATTCCGAGTGGTCCCGAAGCAACCGCTATTGAAAACGAGACGGCTACCGACGCCCCCGCAACACAGTTGAATAGCGCTTGCGCGGGGGAATCACCGCTCATTGCTCCCAAAGCACAACCGGTGGCCGTGTTGTACACGAATGCATTCACTCCACCGCTCACCTGCTCCATCTCGTCAATCGTAAGTTCTCTCATGTCGTACTCCTGTTTTGAATTGAAAGTTTGTCTTGCGAACAAACCATAGGCCCGAATTGAGAGAAGCACCGCATTTCCACCGAAAATAGTTTCGCGCCCGTAACGCGGCGCGAATCATGTCCCGCTCCAGGGTAGCGCAACGCGAATCGTCCTCTTGGGGATATTGACCTCAAGCGGTCGGGGATTCTTTCAGGCCGAGTTCGGCGATGCTGATTTCGCGCATGCGGAATTTCTGCACCTTGCCGGTGACGGTCATGGGAAAGTCGTCGCTG
>JANQSV010000410.1 GCA_028279115.1 Pseudomonadales bacterium | reverse complement strand
TTACCGGCTCGATGCTGGCGGCGAAATGGGGCAAGCAATGAGCAATTCGATCAGTTACGCCAGCGGCGCGAGCGGGCAGCCCCTGCTCGGCACGCCGGTTCCGCGGTTCTTCGACCGCATCGCCGCCGAACACGGCGGCCGCGAAGCCCTGGTCAGCGTGCATCAGCACGTGCGCCTGACATACTCGCAACTTGCAGAGCGCGTGAACGAACTGGCGCGGGCCTTTATCGCCGCGGGTTTCGCCAAGGGCGACCGGGTCGGCATCTGGTCGCCGAACAATGTCGAATGGACGCTGGTGCAATACGCCACGGCCAAGGCCGGGATCATCTTCGTCACGATCAATCCCGCCTATCGTGTGCACGAACTGACCTATGTGCTCGAACAGTCGGGCTGCAAGGGGCTGGTGATCCAGAACCGTTTCAAGACTTCGGATTACGTCGCCATGCTGCGCGAAGCCTGTCCGGGACTGGAAAGCGCCGCGCCGGGCGCCTTGCGCGCGGAGAAGTTTCCCGAACTCGGCACGGTGATTTCAACGACCGAATCCGCAACGAAGGGAATCTTCGGCTGGCGGGAATTCCTGGCCCTGGCGGACGGCTGCAGCGAAGCGGAACTTGCGGCGCGGCAGGCGGACCAGGACATGGACGATCCGGTCAACATCCAATACACCAGCGGCACCACGGGCTTTCCCAAGGGCGCGACCCTGTCGCATCACAACATCCTCAACAATGCCCGCTTCGTCGCCGCGATCATGAATTTCAGCGAACGCGACCGGCTGGTGATTCCGGTGCCGCTTTACCATTGCTTCGGCATGGTGATGGGCAATCTCGGCTGTCTCACCCATGCCGCCTGCGCCATCTATCCCGCCGAAAGCTTCGAGCCGGCTTCGGTGTTGCGGACGGTGCAGGAAGAGCGCGCGACGGCGCTTTTCGGCGTGCCGACCATGTTCATCGCCGAACTCGCGCTGCCGGACTTCGCCGACTACGACCTGAGCAGCCTGCGCACCGGCATCATGGCCGGTTCGCCCTGCCCGGTCGAGACGATGAAACAGGTCAACGAACTGATGCACATGACCGAAGTCGAAATCGCCTACGGCATGACCGAGACGAGCCCGGTGAGCTTCCAGACGCGGGTCGATTCGCCGCTCGACAAGCGCTCAAGCACCGTGGGCCTCGTGCATCCGCATCTTGAGGTCAAGATCATCGATCCCGAGACCGGCGCCATCCAGCCCGCCGGCGCCATGGGTGAGTTATGCACCCGCGGCTATTCGGTGATGCTCGGCTACTGGAATAACGAGGAAGCCACCCGGGCCGCCATCGACCGCGACGGCTGGATGCATACCGGCGACACCGGGGTCATGGACGAGGAGGGCTACGTCAATATCGTCGGCCGCATCAAGGACATGATCGTGCGCGGCGGCGAGAACGTCTATCCCCGGGAAATCGAGGAATACCTGATGACCCACGAGGCGGTCGAGGCGGTGCAGGTGACCGGCGTTCCCGACCCGAAATACGGCGAGGAAATCATCGCCTGGGTGCAACTCAGGGATGGCGCCGGAGCGCGGGAAGAAGACATTCGCGACTTCTGCCGCGGCCGCATAGCCCACTACAAGGCGCCGCGCTACATACGCTTCAGCGACGACTTTCCCATGACCGTCACCGGCAAGGTGCAGAAATTCCG
>JANQSV010000401.1 GCA_028279115.1 Pseudomonadales bacterium | reverse complement strand
GGTCGAGGCCGGCCCTTACGCGGCGGGCACTCATTCGGTCACCTTCTCCTGCGCCAACGGCGCCGGCACGACCTCGCACACGATCAGTTGGACCGTGTGGGCACCGCCGACGCTGGGCAGCTTCTCGCTCAGCGCGGGCACGATTTACCAGAACGAAAGCGTCACCGCGAGCTGGCGTTCGACCGGCGCCAACGCCCGCCATCTGAGCACGGGCGGCGGCGCGCGCCCCCCAATTCGAGCGCGACCTTCCCGGCCTGGAGTTTCAGTCCCGGCACGATCGGCGGTTCGATGCGTTGCACGGGTTACGGCAGCTCCTCCAACTCTCTTTCGGTCAGTCTGACCGTGCTGGCCCGGGTGGACACCGACGGCGACGGCATGCCGGATACGTGGGAGAACACCAACGGTCTCGATCCGCTGGCGGAGTCGGAATCTCCGCGGGGCAAACTTTCGGCCTACAACATCTCCAACGCCTGCTCCGGCGCGATGAAACTTCTCCCAAGGGCGGTCGCCACGGCTTCGTAGGTTATGTGGCCGCGGCAGACGTTGATGCCCCGGCGCAGATGCACGTCCCCCTCGAGCGCCCGCCTGACGCCCTCGTTCGCCAGCTTGCGGACATAGGGCAGGGTGGTCCGGCAAAGCGCCTTGGTCGATGTGACCGGCACGCTGCCGGGGATATTGGCGACACAATAATGCACCACGCCATACTTGATGAAGGTCGGCTCGTCGTGGGTGGTCGGTCGGGACGTTTCCGCGCAGCCGCCCTGGTCGATGCAGACATCGGCGAGCACAGCGCCCGGCTTCATCTTCATGACGAGTGATTCGGGGATAAGCGGCTGCAGCTTTCCGCCTGGCAGGAGCAAGGCGCCGATGACGAGATCGGCTTCGACCACCAGCTGTTCGATGTTTTCCGGCGTCGAATCGAAACATTCCAGTTCCGGCCCCAGCATTTCCCGCAACTGTTCCCGCCGCGCGGGAAACTTCTCGACGATGGCGACCCGGGCGCCGAGTCCAAGCGCGATGCGCGCCGCGTTGCCGCCCACCGTGCCGCCGCCGATGACGACGACCCGGCCCGGTTCGACGCCGGTGGCGCCGCTGAGCAACAGGCCCATGCCGCCTTGCCGCTTTTGCAGGAAGCTTGCCGCCGCCTGCACCGACATGCGCCCGGCGATTTCAGACATCGGGATCAGCAGTGGCAGGGCGCCGTGATCGTCGGTAACCGTTTCGAAAGCGATGCAAAGCGCGCCACTAGCTATCAGATCGTCGGTCTGTTCGGGGCCCGACGCCAGGTGCAGATAGCCGAACAGCGTATGGCGCGGCTGCAAGAGGGCGCGTTCGGCGCTATTGAGCTCCTTTACCTTGACGACCAGATCGACCGCGTCGAAGAGTCCGGCCGTGTCGGCGGCGATTCGCGCGCCGGCCCGCTCATAATCCGCGTCGCTTTCGCCGATGCCTGACCCCGCGCCTGTTTCGATCCAGACTTCATGACCGTCTGCCGTAAGAGCCGCGACGGACTCGACATCGAGCCCGACCCGATATTCGTGATTCTTGCTTTCCTTTGGCGCTCCAATACGCATGATGATTTCCTCGCTCTTTTTGACTTCCCCGGGGAGTCGATGGTGTCCGGATTCGAACAAGCCAATGGGACGGCGGTTCCTTATGCCGGTGATAGTGTATACGACGGCGTTTGCCGCGGAAGCGGATTATAAATCCTTCTCCGGGGAATGGAAATGAGACAAAAGGCGGCCATCCTGCCATTTTGCCGCGGAATCCCGTTGGTCTATTGAATCTGCCAGCGGGCGAAGGTGCGGCGCGCTTCGCTGAGCTGTCCGGGCCGCATTCGGTCTTCCAACTCTTCCAGCATGGCGCCGGCTTCCGGGTGATCATGGCGCGCGGCCCAGGCCGCCCAGGCGTGGGCCAGCACCGGGTCG
>JANQSV010000192.1 GCA_028279115.1 Pseudomonadales bacterium | reverse complement strand
TATGCCGGTTGCTGGCCCAGAGCGCGCCCATGTCGTGGACGCCGGCGAAGAATATCGAGCCCAGGGTCACCCAGATCAGAGCCGGCAGCCAGCCCCAATAGACCGCGATGGCGGGCCCGACGATCGGCGCCGCGCCGGCCACGGCAGTAAAATGCGAACCCCACAATACATATTTGTTGGTGGGCACGTAATCGACCGCATCGTTGAAGCGATTGGCGGGCGTGACGTATTCCGGGTCCAGTCGGTAAATCTTCTCGGCAATGAAGCGGGAATAGACGAACCAGCCGAAAGCGAAGCCGGCCAGCCCGAACAGAACGATGAATACCGAAGACATTAGGCGCTCTCCCCAGATGCAGCAAGCCGAAGCATCATAGCAACATGCCGCCGGAATACGAAATCAAAGCCACCTTAAACGATTCCAACGAGATTCTGCGACTTCGCGCAGAATGACAAAGTCTACCCGTCATTCTGCGCGGAGCGAAGCGGAGTCGCAGAATCTTCGCGCATCTGCGCGAGCTCGGCGAAACTGAGTACCAGATTTAGCCGGCGGAACAGTTCGTAGGTCAGCCAGAAACTGCCGATGACGATGATCAGCAGCATGCCCCAGCGCATCAGCGCGGCATAGAACAGATTGTCGAAAACCGGGTACTGGAAGGTGAATTGCTGCAACTGGGCGCCGCGGTCCAGCATCCAGTGCCAGGCGCTGTGGGCGAGCAGAGCCGAGAGCAGTATGCAGCCGATGCGCTCGGCGACCAAGTGGCGGAACAGCAGGTTGAGCAACGGGATGACGAGAACCAGGATCAGTATCTGTCCGAGTTCGACGCCGACGTTGAACGCCAGCAGGGACGAGATCAGATGGCCGCCGGCGAATTGCAGGGTCTCGCTGAAGAGGAAGGAAAAGCCGAAACCATGCACGAGGCCGAAACCGAACGACACCATCCAGCGGCGCCCCGGTCTGGCGCCAACGATGTTCTCGAAAGCCATGTAGACGATCGACAGGGCGATCAGCGTCTCGATCAGCGGCGGGAACCAGAGCGCCCGCGGCGCCACGCCCATGGCCGAAGCGATCAGGGTGATCGAATGGGCGATGGTGAACGAAGTGACCACGGGAATCAGATGTCTGAGACTGCGCACCGGTATCACCAGGCAGAACAGGAACAGCAGGTGGTCGATGCCTTCCAGGATGTGCCGGAAGCCCATGACGATGAAGCGCAAGGCCGCCTGATGCCAGCGCGGGTCGAGTTCGACCAGGCCCGGATTGCCGAGATAGTTGAAGAGCCGCTCGCCGCCGCCGGGCAAGATGAAACGCAGCACCGTCGTGGTCTGGCCGGACAATGCGCCGAGTTGCGGATCCACCGAAAAATCGGAATCCTCCGATTCGATGGGATAGGTCACCAGCACATCGAGCAGGCCCTGGCGCCAGAACAGGTTGACCTCGTCGCCGAGCGGCGGCGAATGGATGTGCTCCAGCGCGGTTTCAAAGTCGGTGAATGCGCGGCTCGATGGCAGCGATACCCGCGCGGTCTCAAGATATTTCTCTTCGAGTTCCACGCCGTTTTCGTAGAAACGCAGGGATTCGGCAATGTACACCCGGGCCGCGTCGCGCAAGGCGAAATCGGCATCGCTGATCCGCAGATAGCCGGGACCGCGCAAAGGGAAACTGATCTCGCCGAAGGCTTCCATCGGAATGCGCAACAGCGCGGTGAGCGCATTGCCCTCGGGCTTGACGAAGGCGTAGACGGTGACCCGGCTCGGAATGTCGTGCGCCGAACCCGCCGCCGGCAACATCAGCAGGCCGGCCAGCATCGCGCCCGCGGCCAGCAGCCGCGTCAATCCGCCGCTTTTCACTTCTGTGTCCTCCTGAATTCCTCGCGCCGACCGACTTCGGGAGCAAAACAAAACCACGCTTTTGTTTTGCGGCAATGAAAAATTCCAGGAAGGGAATTTTTCAGAGAACGCCTAGTATACTGTGCCGAAATCAGGCGGTATACTCGCTCGGACAAGGGCCATGCGAGCCTTCCATCACCCACCAAGAGGAGATCGAGAATGACCAAGATCAAACTGCTGACCGGAGTTGTCTTGGCGGCCGCCCTGGTTGCTCTGGGGATCGGTCATAGCCATATGCAGGCTCCCGGCGTTGCCGCCGGCAACGATGTAATGGCGCCGCACTTCCTCGTCGATCCGCTCTGGCCGAAGCCCCTGCCCAATCACTGGGTGCAAGGCAACACCATCGGCGTGGACGTGGACGAACGGGACCACATCTTCATCGTGCACCGCAATACCGAATCCCAATTCATGCGCGTACAGGAGATCGGCCTCTACGCCGGCGTGGCGGAATGCTGCACTCCGGCGCCTCCCATTCTCGAATTCGACCTCGAGGGCAACCTCATCAACGCTTGGGGCGGTCCCGTGGAAGGCGCGCCTTACCAATGGCCAGAATCCAATCACGGCATTGAAGTCGCTCCCGACGGCAACGTCTGGATCGGCGGCAACGGCGGCGGCGACTCTCACGCGCTGGTTTTCACCCGGGACGGCGAGTCCGTTCGCCAGATCGGCATTCCCGGCCGGGACGCGGACAGCAACAGCGAAACGCATTACGGCCGCATCGCCGAGATCGCCATTGACGCGACCGCCGGCGAGGCCTATTTCGCCGATGGTTACACGCACAAGCGCGTCGCCGTGGTTGACGTGGCAACCGGCGAATTCCTGCGCTACTGGGGCGCCTACGGCAATCGCCCCGACGACGATGCCGACGTGACCTACACTCCGGGCGTGCCGGGTCCCGACCAATTCCGCGGCCCCGTGCATTGCGCCGAGCCGTCCAACGACGGCCTGGTTTACGTCTGCGATCGCGGCGCCGACCGTATCCAGGTGTTCCGCACCGACGGCGCCTACGTGCGGGAAGTAATCATCTCGCCCGCCACGCTCGCGCAAGGCTCCACCTGGGATATCGCTTTCTCGCCCGATGACGAGCAGGAGTTCATCTACCTGGCAGACGGTCAGAACTTCAAGATCTACGTCATCGACCGCGAATCCATGGAAGTGCTTTACACCTTCGGCGACGGCGGCAGGCAGCCCGGACTGTTCTTCGCTCCGCACAGCATCGCCACCGACTCCCAGGGCAACATCTACACAACCGAGACCTACGAAGGCAAGCGGGTGCAGAAGTTTCTCTATCAGGGCATGAGGCCGGTCACCGTTCGCGACCGCGCCCCGACCTGGCCGCCCGACGAACTGTAAGCGTCTCCGGCAAGAGCCCCAGCCAAAGGGCCGCATCGCCATCCGATGCGGCCCTTTTTCGTGGCTTTGCCGAATATGGAATGTTGAGGCTGAAACTTGAGTTTATTTCCGAAATTAGCTACTTTTCTAGTCTAGTTCATGCAAACAGAGGTGGACGCTCTTGTACCTTGTCAATGTTCATCAAGCCAAAACCCAGCTCTCGCGTTTGCTGGTCCGCGCCGAAGCGGGCGAGGAAGTGGTAATCGCCCGGCGCGGCGAGCCTGTTGTGCGCCTTGTCGCGTGCAAGGCCAAGGGGTCGCGTCAGCCCGATGTCCTGAAGGATCAGATTGCCATCCCCGAGGACTTTTTCGATCCGCTGCCGGAAGACGAACTGAACGCATGGGAAGGCGGATAAATTGACGGTTCTGCTGGACACCCATGTATTTCTCTGGTGGCTTGCCGATAGCGGTCGGCTTTCGCAAGCCGCGCGCAACGTTATTGCGGATCCGTCAAGCGATGTCTTGGTCAGCGCCGCGTCCGCCTGGGAGATCGCAACCAAGTTTCGAATCGGCAAGCTGCCGGATTGCGAGGCAGTGGCGATCGATGTCGCGGGCCACATTGCGAAACAGGATTTCAGAGAGTTGGCCGTCAGCGTCGCGGATGCCGAAAGTGCTGGACGACTGCCCGGTCCACATCGCGATCCTTTCGACCGGATGCTGGCCGCGCAAGCCCTGGCGCGCGATCTTCCCATCGTCTCAGTCGATCCGGTTTTCACTCGCTTTGGCGTCCGGCGCCTCTGGTAAATAATTCCACTTTTTTCCTATTTACAGTCGCCAAGAGGAAAAAAATGAGCAAAGACTTTCCCGTTTGGGCGTGTCTCGAACACTACGTTTTGTACCGGGCGATGGAGGATGGAAGTCTTGAGAATTCTGCGCGAAAGGTCGAAGCCGAGTACGGATTGGAGGCCGGATACTTGGGCAATGGCCTTCCATGGCAACCACGGGCTATATCGCTGGCGAACTCTCCCCGCGCACTGCAAGATGTGAATCCGATAAGCCGCTAGCGTCGAACAGATACGGCGATAGCGTGGCGTGTCTGCTTTCTTCAGGGTCTCCGTTGATGCTGGAATAGTTGTACAGCCGTTTCTCGGGCCGTGCTGCTTCTCGCCGGTCTAGAGTATGACAACGTGCACGTGTGCCTTGCCGCAGGCGTCCGAGCCCCAAGCGAAGGTGCGGTGAGCGAACGCGATCTCAAGTTCGCAACGTTCGAACAAGATTGGCCCTGGTTGCGCGACCTGTTCGCCCTGGGTTATTGAGTTCGTCGCTACAAAGCCGATTCGAGCATTGCCGCCCCGGACATATCCACCCGCCTTGACGAACCAGGCCGCGACGTAATCAAGCGTACCCCCGCTCTTGCTGAGGTCGGCGATACGGCGAACCTGACCGCGCTGCTCGTCGGTCTGGTACTTTGCACCGAGGAAAGGCGGATTGCCAAACACGAACGAACATTCATCCGGCGGGCAAGGTCTGGCGCTCTTTTGCTCAACCAGCAGCTGCCCCGGCCAGAACAAGTCGATATGGCCGGAACGATTGTCGAGTTTTGCGACGTGTTCCTCGTAGCGCGCCACGCTGCGCCGCTTGACGCCGAAAACCTCGAAAAAGTCGTTGTAGAAGCTCTGGGCTTCGCCCTTCTCGCAACTTGCGTCCGCCCAGTTCCGGGCGAACTCCGCCGCCCGGGCGCGTATCTCGTTCCAGGAGAGCCGCATCTGACCTAAGCGGCCTTTTTGTCCCAAAACAGACCGAAGCCAAGCGAGAGCAGCAGGCAGCCAGCGATGGCGGCGAGCGCCGAGCCGGTGAGTATTCCGAGGCGGACCACGTCGTAATAGGCGCCGCCCGCATGTTCGAAGGCGAGACCGGCAATGAACAGGCTCATGGTGAAACCCACCCCGCAGATGAAGGACACGCCAGCCATTTGCAGCCAGTTCACTCCGGCGGGCAGCCTGGCGAATCCCAGCGCCACGCCGGCGCCGGTGAACAGCAATACGCCGATCGGATTGCCGAGCACGAGGCCACCGACGAGGCCCAGCGCCACCGGGCTCGTCAGATCCTGAAGGCCCATGCCATCGAGGGGCAAACCAGCGTTGGCGAACGCGAACAGAGGCAGAATGTAGTAGGCGACCGGCGTGTGCAGGTCGGCTTCCACGCTTTTCAGGGGAGAATGGCCTCCATCTTCCCGCAGGGGAACGCAGAAAGCGATGAGCACGCCGGCCAGGGTGGCGTGAAC
>JANQSV010000377.1 GCA_028279115.1 Pseudomonadales bacterium | reverse complement strand
ACTTGGTAATCGCCACCAGCAAGGGGGTGATGCGCGTGGAACTGAACCACCGCGCCGCGCCCACCACGGTGGCGATTACCGCGAACAGGCCCTGGGCCTGGACCGGCGGGGTGATCCAGGCGAGAAGCAGAATCAGCCCGAGAGCGATCGGTTTCAGTTTTCCCCACATGGCGGTCACCATCAGTCGATTTGCAGATCATATCCCAAGGTCATCGGCGCGTGGTCGGAAAAGTTTTCGGCCGGGTTGGCGATGCCGTCGACGATCTCGACCGATTTTACCGTTTCCGCAAGTCCCGGCGTAATGACGTGCAGATCCAGTCGCCAGCCGACATTCTTCGCCCGGGCCGCGCCCCGCTGGGACCACCAGGTATATTGTTCCGCTTCCTGATTGACCTGCCGAAACGCGTCCACGTAGCCGACCTCGTCATACAAGGTGTCGAGCCAGGCCCGTTCTTCGGGCAGAAAGCCCGAATTCTTCCGATTCGACCGCCAGTTCTTCAGATCGATCTGCTTGTGACAGATGTTCCAGTCGCCGCAAACGATGTATTCACGGTCGTGGCCGCGCAACTCGCGCATGTGCGCCATGAAGGCGTCCATGAAGGCGAACTTGCGCCGCTGCCGCTCCTCCCCCGCCGAGCCCGAAGGCAGATATAGCGAAATCACGCTCAGGCCGTCGAAGTCGAGTTGCAGATAGCGGCCCTCGCTGTCGGCGATCTCATAACCGAAACCGCGTTGCACGGCTTGCGGCTGCGCGCGCGAATAAACCGCGGTGCCGGAATAGCCCTTCTTTTCGGCATCGAAGTAATAGCAATGGAAGCCTTCCGGGTGGAAAACGGGTTTGCCGGCCTTGCGTTCGAGGTCGATCAGTTGCTCTTCCTGGACCTTGGTTTCCTGCAGGCAGACCAGATCCACATCCCGGCGCGCCAGCCAGGTGAAAAAGCCCTTTTTCTCCGCGGCGCGCACGCCATTGCAATTGAACGTCATGATTCGCATCGGATTTCCCTGTTTTTTCACGATTCGCTATTGAAAAATCAAAAAGTGTTACCAAATAGAGCGACAAGTGTTACTTATTCGCGAGGTTGTGTTACAATTCGCAACGTTTCGGGCAATACGAAACACTGCTTGTTCGAGGGTTTGATAAAGGAGTTCTGAAATGCGCAACGTAATGACCAAGTATCTGCCGGTTCTGGAAGCTACCGTTGTCAGTCTGGCGCTGGTCGCGGCCGCTCTGGCTGTTCCCGCGCTGATCGTATTTGCGGCGGTTTGATTCTCCTCTCGAAGGGCTTTCCTCAAGCCCTTCTTGTCCGTTCGCCGGGCCGCTCGCGGCCCGGCATTTTTTTGCCCCAATTTCCCCGAAAAATTCCATCCATGGCATTTTTCTCTACCGCATTCAACGACTTCCGCCGATGAATGCGACGTCACATCCCTGTGCCGCACGGAAGCTCCGATATATCAGAGCCTCCTAAATCCGTTCCGCGAAATTGCAGGGTTTGTGCCCGCTGTCCAGTTGTTCGCGGATGATGTGGTCCCAGCCCGTGCGGCAGGCGCCGGTCGAACCGGGCAGGCAGAAGATGACGGTGCTGTTGGCGAGCCCGCCGAAAGCTCGCGATTGCACCGTGGAACTGCCGATCTCGGTAAAGGAAATCTGCCTGAACAATTCGCCGAAGCCTTCGATTTCGACATCGAACAGCGGCGTGATCGCCTTGCGGGTATTGTCCCGGGCGGTAAAGCCGGTGCCCCCCGTGGTCAGAACGCCCTGCACTTCCGGGTCGGCGATCAGTTTCGAGACCAGCGCGCGCAATTGATAGACATCGTCCTTGACGATGTTCCTTGAATGCAGCTTGTGACCTTCGGCCTGTAACTTGTCCGCGAGCAGCGCGCCGGACGTATCGGTTTCCGCGGTACGGGTATCGGAAACGGTGACAACGGCAAGATTGAGAGGGGTTTCCGCTGCCATGCGGCCTATCCGCCGGTCATGTTCATCAATCGAACCGGCTGGGCATGTTCCTTGTCGTAGAAGTAATGCCGCTCCGGTTTGAGGTCCATGGCCGCAACGATGGCGGCTTTCAGATCGTCGAAGTCCTTTTCGCCGTCGCGCAAAATCGCGCGCAGATCCATCGAATGCTCGTTGCCGAGGCAGAGCAGCAGACGTCCCTCTACGGTAATGCGGACCCGGTTGCAATCGGCGCAGAAGTTATGCGTAACCGGCGAGATGAAGCCGATCCGCGACCTGCTGCCGACCACCTGGACGTAACGCGAAGGTCCGGCGGTCTTGACCGCGCTGTCGAGCAGCGTGTACCGGCTTTCGATCTGTTCGCGGACCCAGTCGTTGCCGCACGTCGTCTCCTCGCGGTCGTGATCGGAAGCTTCGCCGAGCGGCATTTCCTCGATGAACGCGATATCGAGGCCGCGGTCGAGGGCGTGTTCCACG
>JANQSV010000363.1 GCA_028279115.1 Pseudomonadales bacterium | reverse complement strand
AGCCTACAGGGGTGGAGGCAAGCGTCTATGAAGCGCCAGCTTCATGCGCAGCCGGAACGACGCCAAGCTATGCTTGGCGGCTGGGCCGTATTTACGGCGTCCGCCACACTCCGCACGCCAGACGGCGACGGATCGAAGCCATAAACCCCGGATTGACACAGTGCGGAAGCAAGGTTGATACTCGACGTTTGATCTCGTAGCGGCCACCTGGGTGGACAGCGTGCATTCTCCATCGGGCAAGACACTGATTGGCGTCGCAGCCGGCCTGCTGTTGCTGGCCTGCGGCGGCGTGACCGCGCAAGACGCCGACATCCGGGAAATCGAAGATTCCGTCATCAAGATCCATACCACCCAGGCCGCCCCCGACTACTTCGTCCCCTGGCGCCTGCTCAACCCCCGGCAGACATCCGGCTCCGGCGTGCTCATCGACGCCAACCGCATCCTCACCAATGCCCATGTCATTGCCAACGCGAGTTACGTACAGGCGCAAAGGCACAACGATCCGCAACGATTCCAGGCGCGCGTGCTGTTCGTATCCCATGAAGCCGATCTTGCGCTGATTGCGGTCAACGACGCGGAATTCTACGCCGGTCTGAAACCATTGACCATCGGCGAACTGCCGAATCTGCGCGACGAAGTCTCCGTATTCGGCTATCCCGTCGGCGGCCAGAGCCTGAGTATTACCCAGGGCGTACTTTCCCGGGTGGAACACCAGATTTACGCCCATGCCTCCAGTTACCTGCTCGCCGGCCAACTCGACGCCGCCATCAATCCCGGCAATAGCGGCGGACCGGTCATCGTCGATCAGCAGATCGTCGGCATCGTCATGCAGTCGAATACCGGCGGGCGGGCCGAAAATCTCGGCTATTTCATCCCGCCCAGCGTGATCCGCCATGTATTGCAAGACAGCGAAGACGGCGTCTGGGACGGTTTTCCCGATCTCGGCTTCCGCACCCAGACTCTGGAAAGCCCGTCGGCGAAAGCCGCCTGGGGCCTGAGCGAAGATCAGCGCGGCGTGATCGTGATCAAGGTTTTCGAAGATTCGCCGGCCGACGGCGTACTCCAGGTGACCGACGTGATCACGGCGGTGGACGGCCATGAAATCGCCGACGACGGCAGCATCCAGCTCAACGACGAGATGCTGACGAACTACAAGTACGCGATGGACCAGTACCATGTCGGGGACACCATTCCCATGACATTTTCCCGCCGGGGCAAGGAACAGACTGAGGAACTCACGGCCGGCGGCTTGCGGGAGAACTACAGCTTGGTCAATCCCGAACAATTCGACCGGATTCCCGAATACTATCTCTACGGCGGAGTCCTGTTCGTGCCGCTGAACATGAATCTGATCAAGCGCTGGGGCAACGACTGGAGCCGCTCGGCGCCGATCGCCCTGCTCGAAGCGCGCAACGAATGGGCCTCGCTCGACCGGCGGGAACTCGTCGTCGCCTTGCAGGTAATGGCTGCCGACGTGAATCTCGGCTATCACGACTGGCGCAACTGGGTCGTGCATACCGTGAACGGCCGGTCGATCCGCGACTTCGATCATTTCGTTTCGATGCTGCGGGAGAACAGCGAACCTTTCATCGTCTTCCGCAACGAAAACGGCTACCAGATGGTGATCGACCACGAGGAAGCGCTGGCCTCGGAGGAGCAGATCCTGGCGCGCTACCGGATTCCCTCGACGTATTCCAACGGTCTCCTGGATGAGCACTCTTTCTCCCGGCAACCCTGAGACGCCGGAGTCCATGGCGTTCATCCGCGAAGCCGAATGCATCGGCTGCGCCAAATGCCTGCCGGTCTGTCCCGTCGACGCCATCCTCGGCGCGCCCGGCATGATGCATACCGTAATCAGTGCCGAATGCACCGGCTGCGAACTTTGCCACGAACCCTGTCCGACCGATTGCACCGACATGCGCCCGAACCCGGAGAGCGTGGCGGAGCCCGACGAAGCGCAATTGCGGCAGCGGCGCCGGCGCGAGGAATATCATGATTTCCGTTTGGCGAATCCGGACCCCCGGCTCTGGCCGAAAGCGGGCGGCGGCGGATTTTCACGCGAGGCGGCGCGGCGCGAGATCGCCGCCGCGGTGGCAAGGGTGGCGGCGCGCGGAAATCGCTCATGAATGCAAGGAAAAGGCGGCAGATCTTCGAACGCCTGCGGGCGGCCAATCCGGAACCGACCACGGAA
>JANQSV010000334.1 GCA_028279115.1 Pseudomonadales bacterium | reverse complement strand
CGAGCACCGGTTGCCGGTAGCCCGCCGGAAGCTCGCAAAGGCCGCCGAATCCGCCGATATCGGAAAGCACTTCGGGCCGCGATGTGGACTTCACGACCGAACCGATCCTGCGCACGAGCGCGTTGCCGAGGTCGATGTCGACGCCGGCGTCGCGATAGCTCAGGGATTTTTCCATGTTTCCGGCTCCGGTCGCTCACCGTCGAAAGTCACTGCCATTCTGCGCGAAGCGTAGTCGCAGAATCTCATTGGGATTCTGAAGTGTTGCGCATGCCATCCCCGGCGCGAGATTATTGACTTCGACTGCCCCCAGTCTCGACATCCTGTCGAGCCGTTCATCCGGCCACCGAGCATAGCTCGGTGGCGCTCGGCCTGCGCATGAAGCCGCGCTTCATACACGCTTGGCCTCGCCCCTCAAAAAGCTGCGCTTCTTGTCGGCTGCACCGACCGGACCTCACCCATGTTAGCGGAATTGCAGTATCATTTCCCGATGGCGAGGATCGGTCGGCGCGACCGGCGAGAAGCAAGGCTTCTTGAGATCCGAACGACTTGCCATGCATGGCAAGGCCGGAGTCATCGAATCCGCCAAAGTCGCGCCGGGGATGGCTGGCGCGATCCAACAGAATCCTTCTATCGCCATAATGAGAATTGCCGCAAGCTTCGCCAACATATTTTTGTGTTCACCGTTGACGTCCACGCTACTGGGTTTTCTGTTGCTGGCGCCACTTGCGCACGGCCTGCCGGTCAGCGGCCTTTACGAGCAGCGCGTGGCGGTGGAAAACGAAAGTCTCGCCGAACGCAATCGCGCCTACCAGGTAGCGTTCCGGCGCATGATCCTCAAGGTTACGGGCAACGAACGCTGGCTCGAATCGGCGCGTATCCGCGCCGCTGCGGGCAACGCGGGCGATTTCGTCCAGGCCTTTGCCTATACCACGGAAGAAACGGCGGGACGGGTCGCGGGCCAGCGCCACCTGGAAGTGCAATTTTCCGCGCCTTTGATCAACCAGTTGCTTGCCGCGGAAAATATTCCGGTCTGGGGCGGCAACAGGCCCAGCGTGCTGATCTGGATGGCCTTGCAGGACGCGGCCGGGCAGCGCAGTCTGCTCAATTCCGAAACCGGCGCCGAAATCATCGACTACATGCGCCGCTTCGGCGAAGAACGCGGCCTGCCGATCATCTTTCCGCTGCTCGATCTCCAGGACCGGCGCAATCTTTCCGTAGATGCAATCTGGGCCCAGGACGAACTTGCCATCCAGGCGGCCAGCAGCCGCTATGATCCCGACAGCATCCTGGCTGGCAGGCTGCTGTTTACCGCCACCGGCGAGCTCGTAGGTCTGTGGCAGTTCCAGTTCGAGGATGAAACACAGACTTTCGACGGCTTCGATTCCGAATTGGAGTCCTATCTGGAACAGCCGCTGACGCGCATTACCAGCCAACTGGCGGGGCATTTCGCGCTCGTTCCGGGCGGGCGGAGCGAACAGTCGGTGCGACTGCGGGTCGACGGCGTCCGCGATTTCTCCGATTACTCGGCACTGCTCGAATACGTGCGCGGCATCGGCCTGGTGCGGGCGGCAGATATCGTTTCGGTGGACGGCGAACGGCTGGAATTGCGCCTCGACCTGCAAGGCGGCGCGGATCAATTGTTCGACCTGATCGCGCTCGACCGCGATCTGCTGCCGACAGACAGCGGCGAGAGCGTCGACTCGCCCTTGTTGCATTATCGCTGGATGCGTTAGGGCAGCTCCGATCGAGTCGGAGCTGCCCCGCGGCGCAATGAAAAATTCCATGGAGGGAAATTTTCAGAGGAAACCAGACAATGTCCGATAAGCATGAGGATCAACTGCCGCTGGCGGTGGGCCTCGAAGACGAGGCGACATTCGAAAACTTCGTTGCTTCGCTGGAAAACCTGCAACTCGAGACTTGGCTGCGGGATCCGGCAAAGCTCGCTTCACCTGTGCTGATCCAGGGCCCGCCGGCCTCGGGCCGCACGCATCTGTTGCAGGCCTGCTGTCATCTGGCGGGGGACCGGGGCGCATTCTTCCTGCCGCTGCGCTGCAAGGATCAATTGCGGCCGGAAATACTCGAAGGCCTCGGCGGATTGTCGATGATCTGCATCGACGATCTGCAATTCGCCGCAGGCGATGTAGACTGGGAACTGGCCCTGGTGCGTCTGATCGATACGGTAAATCCCACGGCCTCCCATCTGGTGCTCTCGACATCGGCGAGAGCCGCCGACCTGCCTTGGGAATTGCCCGATTTGCGTTCGCGCCTGCAACAGGCGCTCTTCTTCCGCCTGCACCCGCTGAACGACGAAGGCATCATGGAAGCCTTCGAATTGCGCGCCCGCAACCGCGGCCTCAATCTCGCCGCCGGCGTCACCGAATTCATCGGCATTCGCGCCGAGCGCCGCCTCGACGCCTTGATGGAAATTCTCGAGCGCCTCGACGAAAGCTCGATGCAACGTCAACATCGCATCACCATCCCCCTCGTCAAGGAAATCCTCGGCTGGTAGTCAGGGTTCCGCGCCGAATTCGCGGCGATAGCGGCGGATGAAGGCGATGAGTCCGCAGAAGATCAGGACGGTGAGCGCTATATGCGCCAATCCCCAGACGAGCCTGTCGGGATTGAAGGCGAGCAGGACGCCGTGGATGAAATAGAACTGGACGATGAAGCCGAGCCAAGCGTAAGTGCGCGGGCGCGAGGCGTGCAGACCGGGGAGCAGCAAGGCCATCGGGAGAGCCTGTATGCCCCAGGCGAACAGGCCGGCGATGCTGACCATGTTCAGCATCAGGCCGGTGCGCAGGAAAGTGAGTATTAACAGGGCGTATGCCGAGATCAGCACCAGCAGACGAGCATTTCCGTGCCGCATTGAGAAGTCTCCCAAATTTGTGCATGCCGTCCCTGGCGCGACTTCATTGGCTTCGACAACCTCCAGTCTCGCCAGTCCAGCCGCCAAGCACAGCTTGGCGTCGTTCGGACTGCGCACGAAGCTGACGCTTCGTAAACGCTTGTCTCCACCCATGGCGAGCCGCCCGGCCCTCACTCACGACAGCTTCAGAGCGATCTCGGCGATGCGCTTGCCAAGCGCCTTGCACAACACGGCCTCTTCCTCGCTGATCTCGACGGGTTCGCCGGCAAGCGCGAGATGGCTGGCGCCATAGGGCGTGCCGCCGGTCGTCGTGGCGCGCAGCGCCGGCTCGGTGTAGGGGATGCCGCAATAGATCATGCCATGATGCAGGAAGGGCAGCGCCATGGTGAGCAAGGTCGTTTCCTGGCCGCCATGCAGCGAGGAAGTCGACGTGAAAGCGGCGACGGGCTTGTCGACGAGATCGCCCGAACTCCAGATCGAGCCCGTGCCGTCGATGAAGTATTTCAGCGGAGCGGCCATGTTGCCGAACCGCGTCGGGCTGCCGGCGACAAGGCCGGCGCAATCGCGGATGTCGGCCTCGGCGCAATAGATCGCGCCTTCGGCGGGCACCTCGGCTTCGGTCTTTGCGGTCGCCGGCGAGACTGCCGGCACCGTGCGCAGCCGCGCTTCCATGCCTTCCACCTGTTCGACGCCCCGGGCGATCAGCCGGGCCATCTTTCCGGTCGCGCCATAACGGGTGTAATAGAGAACCAGGATATAGGGATTCACTCATCGTCTCCGATGAGCGCGAGCACGGCCTCGGGCGGCCGGGCGATGATCGCCCTGTCGCCTTTCACGACGATGGGGCGCTGGATGAGAATGGGATGGTTGCAGACCAGGTCGTAGACGATCTCTTCGCTCAATGCCTCGTCGTCGAGTCCGAGATCGTCGTATTCCGGTTCGTTCTTGCGCAGCAGATCGCGGATACCCAGGCCCAGCCTGGCCAGCAATTCCTTTAGTTCGTCGATGTTGGGCGGCGTTTCCAGGTAGTGAACGACATCGTATCCGGTTTCGTTTTCTTCGAGCAGCGCCAGCGTCGCCAGCGACTTCGAGCAATCGGGGTTGTGATAAACGACAATCCGGTTCATTGCGTTCTCCCACTGTTGCCTGTTGTCGCCCGAACCGAAGTGCGTTCGGGCCTGGATCGTAACTTCCGCTCTACTGTTGGTCAGCGCCCGGAGCGAATCCGCTCCGGATGCTGATGATAATAGGCGATGTTGCCGCCTGTCAGCGCCGCCATCCAGCCGAAGTATACAAAATACATGACGGCGATGGCGCTGGCGAAAGCCAGATAGATCGAGTCCCGCGCCGACGATACGAATACGCCCTGAAACACCGAACCCATCAGCTTCCACACGAGCGCCGTGAAGATTCCGCCGAGCAGCGCCGAAACGAATCGGACCCTGGCGGCGGGAATCAACAGATACATGAGGGCGAAACCGAGCGACATCAACGCCAGCGGAAGCAGAAAGGAAATCGCCGCCGGGATCTGGCTGCCGAGAGCGAATTCCTCGAGCCAGGCGCGTAATTCCGGGGCATTGACGACGGCGCTGATGCTGATCGACAGCAAGAGCAGCGCGGGGCTGAGCAATATCGTCAGCAGATAGCCGAGCAGCCGCCGCGGGCGCAGTCCCGCGTTTTCCACGCACCAGATGTAATTGAAGCAGCCCTCGATCTTGCGCAGCATGTCGATCACGAGGTAGAGCAGCAGGACCACGCTGGTCAGCCCGATGTATTCGACTTGCAGATCGTCGATATAGCCGATGATGTCGTCGGTGATCTCGGCGTTGCGCTCGCCGAGGGGTTCGAGCACCGCGAGCAGGGTGGGGCGCAGGTCGTTATGCGCGCCGAACTCCCGTAGCACGGTGAAGACGAGGGTAAGCGCCGGGAAGAAGCCGACGAAAGTGATGAACACCAGGCCCATGGCGCGCAGGGAAAGCTGACCGCTCGCCAGGTCGCGAATGACCGCCGCGATGATTTGCAGGCTGCCCCGGGCGGCGCGAACAATCAAAATGTCAGATTTGTTTTCTTGCTCCCACAACCACGCTCGCACGGCGCCGGCCAGGGCGCGGGGAATTGCTGCAAGTCTGTGTAACACGGTGGTCCCCGCTCAGGAAGCGGTGAGCAAGTCCGCGATCATGGCAATGGCCGCGTCCGCCGCCACTATGGATTTCTCGCCGCTGCGGCGGCTCGTGTATTCGACGCCGCCGTCCGCCAGCGCCCGCGGCGAGACCACGAGCCGGTGCGGAATCCCGATCAGTTCGGATTCGGCGAACTTGACGCCGGGGCTGGTCTTGCGGTCGCGGTCGTCGAGCAATACCTCGATGCCGGCCGCCTGGGCCTGCCGGTACAGCGCTTCGGCCTGCTCGCGCACCTGTTCCGACTTGTGCGCGTCGATCTCGACGATGATTAGATGGAAGGGCGCCACGCTATCGGGCCAGACAATGCCGCGCTCGTCGTGATATTGCTCGATGACCGCGGCCGCGAACCTCGTCACGCCAATGCCGTAACAGCCCATGTGCATGACCGTAGACTTGCCTTGTTCGTTGAGCACGCTGGCGCCGAGCGCCTCGCTGTATTTCGTGCCCAACTGAAAGATGTGGCCGACTTCGATGCCGCGGCGAACGGTCAGCGTTCCCTTGCTGTCGGGGCTGATGTCGCCTTCGCGCACCGTGCGGACATGGGCGATTTCGTCATAACGGCAATCGCGCTCCCAGTTCGCGTTGACCAGGTGGTGGCCGGCGCGATGGGCGCCGCAAATGAAATTCTTCATTCCCGTGACGCTCGGGTCGGCTATCGTGCGAATTCCGAGCGAGTTCACCGGACCGAGACAGCCGGGAGCGCAATCAAGCCGTTCGCGAATCGTTTCGTCGTCGGCGAAGCGCAAGGGCGAGCCCACGCCTTCGATCTGCCGCGCCAGGGTTTCGTTCAGAGTCTGGTCGCCGCGCAGTAGCAAGGCCACGAGATCGTCGCCCGGCGTGCCCTTTTCGTCCGCGGCGTGAACGATCAGGATCTTCACCAGCCGTCGCGGCTCGACTTCGAGCAGCGTGCAGACTTCTTCGATCGTCGCCGCCGCGCCGGTATCGACCGCTTCGCAGTCCAGCGGCTCGGCGTCGTCCACGGCATCGGGAACGCCGCCCGTGGCGAGTTCGATGTTGGCCGCATAGTCGCTGCCGGTGGAAAAGACGATTTCGTCCTCGCCGGAATCCGCCGGCACGTGGAACTCGTGGGAGGTGCTGCCGCCGATACTGCCCGAATCCGCCGCCACCGCGCGATATTCCAGCGAAAGCCGGCGCAATATGGCCTCGTAGGCCTGGTGCATGTCGCGATAGGTTTTCTCAAGCGAGGCCTGGTCGACGTGGAAGGAGTAAGCGTCCTTCATGATGAATTCCCGCGCGCGCATGATGCCGAAACGCGGGCGCCGCTCGTCGCGGAACTTGGTCTGGATCTGGTAGACCACGACGGGCAACTGGCGATAGCTGTGACACTCGTTGCGGATGATGTCGGTGACGACTTCCTCGTGGGTGGGGCCGAGGCAGAAGTCTCGTTCGTGGCGGTCCCGGAAGCGCGCGAGTTCAGGCCCCATGTCTTCCCAGCGGCCGGATTCCTGCCAGAGTTCCGCCGGCTGCACCATCGGCATGAGGATTTCCAGCCCCCCGATGCGGTCCATCTCCTCGCGCACGATATTGGCGATCTTGTGCACGACGCGCATGCCCAGCGGCAGGAAACTGTAAACGCCGGCGGCCAGCTTGCGGATCATGCCCGCGCGCAGCATCAGCCGATGACTGACGATTTCGGCGTCGGCGGGGGTTTCCTTCGCGGTCGCGAGCAGGAATTGACTGGTTCTCATAGGCGGAGAGGCGAAGGGCTTACAGCGCGTAGTCCTTCAGTTTCTTCAGCGGCGTAACCCTGATCCGGGTGGAGGCGGGCTTTCTCGGCACGTCCATGACTTCTCCCGGCTTGAAGGGATTGGGCACGTTCTTTCTCGCCGGCCGCGCCGCCTTCTTCACGGTCGCGATCTTGAGCAGGCCAGGGAGGATGAATTCCCCCGCGGCGCGTTTCCTGACGTGACGTTCCACGATCGAGCCGAGCTCGTCGAGAACCGCCGCGACTTCCTTGCGGTCCACGTCGGTGTTGGCCGCGATTTCGTTGAGTATTTCGGTCTTGGTGTATCTTTTGTGGATCGCCGGCTTTCGTCGCCTTCTGGAGGCGCCGGCGGTTCGCTTGATCATGTCCGGTTTCCTTATTTACGTCCCCGTTTTGAGTTCCTGGCCGATCCCCACACCGGATAGTTTTCAAGGAATTCAAGCTAATGCATTTACCCCGGCTTTACAAGTTCGGTAACCTGCCTTGTGGCGGCTCGTGAAGATTCTCTACAATGGCGCTCGCCATCGGAAATGTCCCTGATGCCCGGATTGTTCCCAATTTATGTCGGATTGCGTTATTCGGTGGCGCGCAGACGCAATCTGCTGCTGTCTTTCGTCACTTTCCTCTCGATGCTCGGCATCAGCCTAGGCGTGATGGTGCTCATCGTCGCGCTCTCGGTCATGAACGGCTCGATCGGCGTATTGCGCGGCGAAGCCCTGAAGGCGGCGCCTCATGTGACCCTGTCCGCGGCCGAAGGCGATCTCGACTGGCAGGCCATGACGGTGCTGGCGCAAGAGAATCCCGAAATACTCGCCGCGGCGCCTTTCGTCGAAGCCGAAGCGGTGTTGCGATTCCACGGCCGCGACGCCTTCGTGCGCTTGCGCGGCGTCTTGCCCGAACGCGAACTTGAGGTGCTCGACGCCCAGGGGCCCGCCGACGGCGAATTGTTCGCCGGCATGGCCGAAGTTCCCGACGGCATGATCGTCAGCGCGCGACTGGCCGCCTCGCTCGGCATATTTCCCGGCGAACAGGCGTCGGTTTTCTCGCTGGCCGGCCTGCTCGCGCGTTCCTTCGACGACAGCCGGGGCCTGACGATCACCGGATTCGAGGATTTCGGCATCTACGGCGAAAGTAATATCGTGCTGCTGCATCTGGATCAGGCGCGCGAGGTGTTGCGCGCGGACCCCGGCGCCGACCTGAAGTTGCGGCTGAAAGTCGCCGACGTCATGGCAGCCCGCAGAATCGCCGAAGACAGTTTCGGGGGCGTGCCCGGCGTGGAAATCGTGACCTGGCAGGAAGAGCAGGCGAGCCTGTTCAATGCACTGGCGATGGAAAAACTCGTCACCACCGTGATGCTGCTCGTAATCGTGCTCGTGGGGGCGGTCAACATCGTCTCGACCCTGGTCATGGTGGTAGCGGACAAGAGCGCCGACATAGCGATTCTGCGCACCATGGGAGCCGGCAGCTCGTCGGTGCTCGGTATTTTCGTCGTCCAGGGCATGGTGGCCGGCGTGGCGGGAACCTTGACCGGCGCGGCGCTCGGCGTCCTGCTCGGCCACAATATCACCGCGATCAGCCAGACGCTTGAACGCTGGATCAACATGCTGCCGCTGCAAGGCGAGGTCTACCTGCTTTCACATTTGCAGACCCGGGTCGATCTCGGGGAAGTGCTGCTGATCAGTCTCGCGGCGCTGGCGATCAGTCTCGCCGCCACCTTGTATCCCGCCTGGCGCGGCAGCAAGGTGCAGCCGGCCGAAGTGCTGCGTTACGAATAGGATGCCGGAATGGATGCCAACGAACCCGTAATCCGCTGCGAAGGGCTCGGCAAATGCTACGAGCAGGGGCCCCAGCGCGTCGAAGCACTGAAGAACGTGTCCCTGCAGGTAGCGGCAGGCGAGCGTATCGCCGTCATCGGCAGTTCGGGTTCGGGCAAGACCACCTTGCTGAACCTGCTCGGCGGTCTCGACGCGCCGAGCAGCGGCAAGGTCTTCATCGGCGGCCGCGGCCTGAGCGCGCTCGACGAGCGAGAGCGGGGAACGGTGCGCAACCGCTTCCTCGGCTTCGTCTACCAGTTCCATCATCTGCTGGCGGAATTCAGCGCCCTGGAAAACGTCGCCATGCCGTTGCTCATCCGCGGCGAAGGCCGCGGGCTGGCGAAGCAGCGGGCGGCGGCAATGCTTGAGCGCGTCGGCCTCGGCGAACGGGCGGGCCATCGTCCGTCGCAATTGTCCGGCGGCGAACGACAGCGCGTCGCCATTGCCCGGGCGCTCGTCGGCGAACCGCGCTGCGTAT
>JANQSV010000331.1 GCA_028279115.1 Pseudomonadales bacterium | reverse complement strand
GACCCAGGCAACAAGCGTGTCGATGTCTTCCCGGGACAGCCGCCAGTCGCCTTCGAGCTCCTGGATGCCGATGCCGTGGTCGTAGGCATAGGGAGGCATCTCGCGATTGGCGACCCTGAACTGGATCAGGGGCGCCCAGGGGCGAAGCTACTCGCAGGATTCGAAAGCCATTGGGCCGATACCGCCTTCGCGGTGGCAGACCACGCAATTCCCGTTGATGATTCTACCGGCTTCGCCGTTGTAGGTAATCTCGTTCCCATGCGGCGCCCGGTCCTGGGCTTGTGCCTGGGCGATTCCCGCCGCGAGTCCCGCAAACTGCAGGTACTTTCGTTCGATCTTCACAATCGCGTTCCTCGGGGCTATATGGGACGGCCTCCAGTTGGAGCCCATCCCGATTCGACTCGATACTACAGCATATTCATCTGAAGTCGTACATTGAACACGATTTGGTGTATAGTTTGTGCATGACACGCACAAACATTGATATCGACGACAAAGCCTGCGCCGCCGTCATGCGCCGGTATCGTCTATCCACCAAACGCGAGGCGGTAAATTTGGCATTGCGCGCGCTGGCGGTGGAACCGCTCAGCTTGACGGAGGCGCGCGCAATGCGCGGCTCGGGTTGGGAAGGCGATCTGAACGAAATGCGCCTCAGCCGAGATTCGTGATTCTTATCGACACTTCCGCTTGGGTCGAGTTTCTTCGCGATACTGACTCAGCCGTGTGCCGCCGGGCCGATTCGGCGCTCGGCGGCGACATTGCCACCTGCGATGCAATCCGCATGGAGTTGCTCGCGGGAGCCCGCGACGAGCGGCACCTGGATGCGTTGCGACGCCTGCTCGCGATGGCGACAGTTCTTCCTACCCGACCCAGTCACTACGAGCAGGCCGCCACCGTTTATCGCCGCTGCCGCCGTGAGGGCGCAACAGTACGCAAACTTATTGACTGCCTCATCGCCTCGGTCGCGATTGATGCCGACGTCCCCATGCTGCACAAAGACCGGGATTTCGACATGTTGGCCAAGCACACGAACCTCAAAATTGTCGGGCTCTAAATGCATCTAACCTGTGGTACCCAAATATAGCCATGGCTTGAGTCCCCATACAATTTGCCTGCAACCTTCTGTTGGTGCAAGCCAGCAATATACAAGCAGATGATTGAGTCCAATGCATCTTCGTTTCGTTTTAGTGCCTTGCCCCGAAGCGCTCTTATGTCTGACTCTGACAAGGATACCTTCAAACATTTAGATATCTTTAGCTGCAAGACTTCCGAGTATTCCAATTGCTTAATGAGATAAGCCAACCTTTGCTGACCACTCTTTTTCTCACACACCTTACCTTTTTTATAAGCCAGCCTTTCAGCCAAGCCAAAGCACTCGATAATCGCTGGATGGGGGTAACACTCAATCTGCCAGCGATCTCCCTCAAGATGCTGAAATCCGCAATTTTGAAGCAGTAAGGATAAACGAACACTTAACGGGTCTGGATACAACAATTTATTGGAGGTGTGGCAGGAGGCTTTGCGCCCGCCATAGTCATGCCCTAATGCTTTTTCACATGATCGCTGCCCAGTTTGATTCTCAACTATCAAAGGTGCGTCGATAGCAACTCCGATTACATCTGTGTGAGACTGAATTACGCTAATCACACTATCGACACTCTGCAAAGCAGGCTCGATAGACTCAACCTCGAGTGCTTTATTCGCCATTCTGCCCACGGCGACCGCAGAAGGGTTTTTCTCCGTCCTCCACGACAAATCAATACCAACCAACTTCATGAATTTCCCTTCCTTACCGATCTTTCGAGTAATCGGTCAAATCTCATGACCATAGGATGCCTGCTGCTCAAAGTCACGGTGATCTCGTGGGAACGACATTCTATGAAGCAGAGCCCACTAGGCTCATGGGTGTCCCTGCAGCGCTCATATGGGACGGCCTCCAGTTGGACCCATCCCGATTCGACTCGATACTACAGCAAAAACGTCGAAATTCGAACACCGGCCACCGGCGTACTCGCACCGCAGCTTGACTATGCGAGGTGCGACGCCCATTCTTTGATATGGTTCGATTGCTGGTCTAGAATGTGACCATGATGAAGATCAACATTGCCGAAGCAAAAGCGAATTTCTCGCGCTATATCGAATCCGTCGAGCGCGGAGAGACGATAACCGTCTGCCGCCGAAATGTGCCTGTTGCGGAGATAAGAGCGCTGCCGCAGCCTCTGCGGGAGAAGCGTCCAGTGGGTATCGACAAGGGCATGGCGGTCACCGCCAGTTTTTTTGACCCGCTTCCCGACAGTCTGCTTGACGCTTTCGAAGGCGGAAACGATTCGGAATGAGGTTATTGCTCGACACCTGCACCTTTCTTTGGTTGGCGGCGGACGATCCGCTTTTGACTGATACAGCGAGAGATTGCTGCCGCGACCCCCGCAACGAAGTGTTTCTAAGCACCCTCGCCGCATGGGAGATTGCCATCAAGTATCGTCTCGGCCGATTGCAACTGCCGGAACGGCCGGACAGGTACGTTGCAAGCAGACGGAAATGGCTGCGGCTGGAATCACTCCCCTTCGATGAGAAAAGTGCCGCGCACGATGCGTTATTGCCGGACCACCACAGGGATCCGTTCGATAGGGGCATGGTTTCCCAAGCAATTTTGAATGGATTGACCATCGTCACTCCGGATGCCCAGATCACGCGCTATCCCGCTCCGGTAATTTGGTAGCGCCGCATCGATGTGCATCTGATACATGGTTTTCTGATGTCATACACAATCATCGATATTGACGACAAGGCATGTGCCGCCAGACTTCGCTCTGGTCGGTTCTCCTTCTTCCGTCGACGCGCATGGCCGCGTTGAGTTCCACGGACTTTTTCGCCCGGCCCCTGGCGAAATGCGCGCGTCCCGCACTTGAGAACTCCCTGGATTCGGAACGCCAGCGCCCCGCTTCCACGCAGGAAACGGGAATCACGATGGTCTTGCTCGCCGGCGCCGGCACCGTCAGATTGAGAATGCGATTCTGTTTCGCGCCCACCAACTCCTCTCCGTCGAGCAGGAGCACCGGTATCTCTCCTTCATTTATGAACTTAAGTTCGGGAACGCTCCCGGAATCGGAAACCTCGGTAACTCGCGCGCATCCGGAGGAAATCGCGTCGTCAAGCAATCTGTACTCCGGTTGATCCGGTCCGTAGCGGAGTACGTCCATGATCAGTTCCGTGTCGTTCGAGTACGGTACGGTCAGAGTGTAATGACCATCTTCATCGAAATGCCCTTCCTGCGCCGAATGCCATTTCTCCACCGCTATCCAGCGGGCGCGGGCCGCAGACACACGCAACACGGCCTTTTCGGTCCTTCGGCCGGCGAAAATTCCGTAGCCGGCGCCAAGTTCCTCATCGAGTTTTTCGTCGTCCACGTTCCTGGACTCGGCCGATTGCAAAGTCACGGCGTGTAGCGTGTCCACGCCGAAACTGCGAAGGCCTTTGCGGAGATGGCGCCAGGCGTCCAGATACCAGTTTCCGCGATAGTAGACCAGGCGCTGGGGAGAAACCTCCCGAACCGTAGTCTTCTCATGATGGCGGTTGTAGTGTTGTAGCTTCAGACGTCGACGCCTCAGCAGTCCGGAGGCGATGGCTTCGAAATGAGCGGTCTCGACCGGTCGCGCGGCCATGTTCAGTACGCGAATGCGGCTAGCAAGTTCTTCCGCGGAATGATCGCCCGCATCAAGCAACATCCGGATCCGCGTCCGCAGCGGTTCGATGTGGGGGCCGAGCAAGCCGGGCTGAAGGTTCGAGAGAAGATGTTCCATGGAAAGCAGGGCATGAATTTCCGATGAATTCAGCCACAATCCCGGCAGCGAGTAGCGCCGGTCCCCGAATTGCTCGTAGCGATATCCGCGCAACGAGCGATCCCAGACGATCGGCGCGTTCAAGCGATCCCGCATGTATTCAAGATCGCGCTTTGCCGTGGCGCGGGATACGCCCAAATCCTCTACCATCAGAGACAGCGGTGTCGCTCTCCTTTCATGCAGAAGCTGATCGATCTTGTAGAAGCGTTCGGTGCGATCCAATTGTTTCTCTCGATTGGTTTGAGTCCACGGAATGGCTGTCGCCAAACGATCTAGTCGTAATACGCGGGGGCCAGTTCCAGCGATTCGGCCAGTTCCAGGCTGTGTTCGATCCAGAATGTCGCTCCGGTTTCCTCGACCAGAGCTTCCACCTTGTCCATGGATTCCAGTGTCTGTTCCACATCGGTATTGAAAACCGGGATGCGGCGCAGCCGGCGACTGGCCTCGAAGTGGTACAGATCGCCGGACAGTACGAGGGGGCCGAAATTTTCCAGTTCGAGTTTCAGCACCTGGTGGCCGGGCGTATGGCCCGGCGCCGAAATGATCATTACGCTGCCGTCGCCGAAGACATCGTGATCCCCTTCCAGCATGATCTTGTCCGAATCGCGCAACTGGTCGTACAGCTCCGGCCTGAATATCGGATTGGTTTCCGGGGTCTCGAAGGCGGCCTCGAACTCCGTCTGCTGAATGAGCAGGGTCGCGTTGGCGAAGGCGTTGGCGGCGCCGACGTGGTCGTAATGAAAATGCGAATAGGCGGCGTAATCAACATCGTCCGGGGAGATATCCATCGCCGCGAGCTGATCGACGATCGAGGTTTCGTACCAGCTGCCGGCGTCTGGCTGCCTCGGGCCGACCGTGTCCGGCGGCAGCCCGGCGTCCCAGATCATCAGTTCGCCTTCGTGCTCGATCAGATAGCAGGGCACGAACAACTCCCTGACCGATGTCTCATCGTTGCTCAGGCCGAAGGCGCTGACGTCGGGAAAGCTCAGATGACCGCAGTCGAAAACATAGAGTCTCGGGTCCGCGTGCGCGCTGAAGCTGAATGAGACGGCGAAAAGGAAAGCAGACAATTTCTTCATGACATGACCTCAAGCTGGAAGTTCAGCGATTGAAGGGCGAAGTATAACGAGATTCTGCGACTACGCTTCGCTCCGCGCAGAATGACGAGGGGAGGGCGCTTCGCTTCGCGCAGAATGACGAGGGGAGGGCGCTTCGCTCCGCGCAGAATGACGAGGGGAGGGTGCTTCGCTCCGCGCAGAATGACAAAGCAAAGATGCGGCGGGGGAGTGGTGGGCCCACCAGGGTGAGGCCCGGTCGGCGCAGCCGACGAGAAGCGCGGCTTCTTGAGGGCCGAACGCCGCCAATCCGTGATTGGCGGCCGGAATAGTCCGGTGAGGTCCACCGGGACCGAGCGCGGCGAGGGAGTGGTGGGCCCACCAG
>JANQSV010000322.1 GCA_028279115.1 Pseudomonadales bacterium | reverse complement strand
TGTCGCGCATCAGAATCGACAGGATCCGCACCAGGCACAAAGTGGTCGAATGCGGCTTGTCGGTCCTTTTGAGCAGGCTTTTGAAAATCGCAAGCGG
The DNA here is from genome assembly GCA_028279115.1 of Pseudomonadales bacterium. Lineage (GTDB taxonomy): Bacteria > Pseudomonadota > Gammaproteobacteria > Pseudomonadales > Pseudohongiellaceae > UBA9145. The sequence goes on along the minus strand of JANQSV010000322.1, from coordinate 3,941 downwards.
GGGCGCCTCCAGTGAAGCGCAATCGCTGCTACGCGCCGGCAAGGCGCCGCCGAGCGCCTGCCGGCGTTTTTTCAGGTAGCGCACTTCAGGACTCGTATCCGGCGGCCGGTAATAAGCCGCGCGGCGCGCTTCCTCATCGCCGAGCGGAATGCCGAGGGAGCGGGCGATTTCGACCCGCTGCTCCGGACTGATGTTCTTTTTCTGGTGCGCCGTATTGCTGCCCGCGGCCCCGGCCACGCCGTCGCCCTTGACGGTCTTGACCAGGATCGCCACCGGCTTGTCGGACTGGATCGCGCGGTCATAGGCGGCGTAGAGTTTCACCGCGTCCTGGCCGCCGCGCTTGATCTCGCGCACCTGCTCGTCGGTAAGCGCGTCCATCATCGCTTCGAGTTCGGGATTGCCCGCGACCCACAACTCCCGCTGCCGGTCGCCCGGAAGCACCGAATAGCGCTGGTAGTCGCCGTCGAGGCATTCTTCCATGCGCCGGCGCAGGGCGCCGTTCGCATCGCGGTCGAGCAGCCGGTCCCAGCCGCCGCCCCAGATGACCTTGATGACTTCCCAGCCCGAACCCAGGAAAGACGCTTCCAGCTCCTGAATGATCTTGCCGTTGCCCCGCACCGGCCCGTCAAGCCTCTGCAGGTTGCAGTTCACGACCAGGACCAGGTTGTCGAGACCTTCACGGGCGGCGATATTGATCGTGCCGAGCACTTCCGGCTCGTCGGTTTCTCCGTCGCCGATGAAGCACCAGACCTTGCCGCCGAGCTTCGGTTTCAGGCCGCGGTTTTCCAGGTATTTGGCGAAGCGCGCCTGGTAGATGGCCATCGGCGTGGAAAGTCCCATCGACGCGTTCGCGACCTGCCAGTAATTCGGCATCGAGCGGGGATGAGGATAGGACGCGAGGCCGCCGCCGGGATTCAGTTCGCGGCGATAGCCGCCCATTTGCCCGTCGTCGAGCACGCCTTCCAGCCAGGAGCGGACATAGACGCCGGTCGCGGCATGCGGCTGCGGAATCACCAGGTCGCCGCCGTAGTCTTCGGTCTTCCGGCGGAAGAAATGGTTGAAACCGACTTCCATCTGCGTCGCGGCCGAGGCATAGGTGGCGATATGGCCGCCAAGTCCGAGCCCGGCGTCACCGCCTTGCAGCACCATGGCCATGGCGTTCCAGCGCAGGATGTTTTCCAGCCGCTGTTCGATTTCCCGGTTCCCGGGATAAACCGGCTGTTGCCCGGCCGGAATGGTGTTCAGATAGGGAGTATTGAATGCCGGCGGATCTCCGCCGCAGCAATGGCGCTCGCTCCATTCGCGCAAGCTGGAGAGGATGCTGCCGACTCCGTCAGGGCCGTATTGTTCGCGGATGTTCTCGATAGCCTCCAGCCATTCCTTGCGGTCCTGTTCGATGGCGGGGTTGACGGGGGGTTTTGCGTTCATGTTGTGCGCGGCAAGCGCCTGGCCCTAGCGCAGTCCGAACAGCGGCCGCATCCGGGTGCCGAGTATGCTGCCGGCGAATGCCGCCGCGAACCAGAGCCAGCCATGCATGCTGGTCGAGGAGATGCCGCTGAAATAGGCGCCGATGTTGCAGCCGAAAGCGATGCGGGCGCCATAGCCGAGCATCAGCCCGCCGATTACCGCGGCCAGCACCGAACGCGTGGGAATCCTGAACGAAGGCGCGAACTTGTGCGCCAGGGAGGCGGCGATCAGCGCGCCGAGCATGATGCCGAAATTCATCACCGAGGTGACATCGTTGAAGACATTGGCCTCCAGCGCGGCATGCAGATTGGGCCTTTGCCAATAGGCCCACTGGGTGACGTCGATACCCAGGGGCGTAGCCAGTTTCGCACCCCACAGGGCGAAGGCAGAAGTCACGCCCCAGGGCCTTCCCGCCAGCAGCAAGGTGGCGATATTGACCAGCGCCAGGGCCAGCGCTCCCGCCAGCAGCGGCCAGGGGCCGGTGAGCCAGGCGCGGGAGGATGTCGGCCGCCATTCGCGTTCGATGGCGCCATGCCGGGATCTCTCGTAGCGCGCGGCGATCAGCCATACCGCGCCGAACAGCAACATGCTGAACAGGATGCCGCCGCCGACGCCGAAACTGCCGGACAGCGAGACCGGCTCGAAGCCGGGTGCGTCCTGCCACAAGGACCAATGCCAGGTGCCGATCACCGAACCGACGATGAAGGCCGCCAGCGTGATGAGCATGCGCGCATTGCCGCCGCCGGCGGTGAACAAGGCGCCCGAGGCGCAGCCACCGCCGAGTTGCATGCCGAGACCGAACAGGAAAGCGCCGCAGATTACCGCGAGGTTCAGCGGCGAAACATTGCCGCGCAGGGCCATGCCGCCGATTTCGCCCTGGGCGATCAGGGGCGTGAATACGAGCACCGTCACCGCCATCATGATCATCTGCGCGCGCAGCCCCGCGCTGCGTCCGCTGCTGGCGACTTCGCGCCAGGCCGCGGTAAAACCGAATGCGGCGTGATACAAGGCAATGCCCGCACTGAGCCCCACCGCGAACAAGGCGGCTTGCCGCCAGCCGTGAAAAGCGGTCAGGTAGATGCAGATTCCTGCCGCGCCAGCGGCGGCGAGCAGCATGGCGGGCCGATTGAAGTCTCCGGCCCGGCCGTTGATGGCTTCGGTGGCGGCGCTCATGGTTTCAGTTTTGTCTTCTCTGTCTTCGCGCTGTTCTTGAGGATGGGTATTGTGCGGTAAACAGACGGCCAACTCAATCTGTCGCCGCGGTCAAAGCTCGGGCCGGGGTTCGGCGAGGAAGCGCCTGATCAGGTGGGCGTCCCGGTCCACGCAGCCGGTGCTGTTGTCGTAAATGTATTCGGCGCTGGCCGCGGCGATGGCGTCGCCCTTGCGCACGGTCCGCCGGAAAGTCTCGATCTCCATCGGCGGCACGCCGCGGTTCTGATGGATGCCGATCAACAGGCGCAACTCCTTTTCGCTGAGATGGTCGGCCAGGATGCGGGCGATACCCTCGGCGAAATTCTCCCAAGCGTAGTTTCGGCTATAGCATTCGGCGATGGCGTCGCGAACGCTCCGGGGCAGGGGCCGGTCGGCTGAACTGGCGACGATGAGGGAATAGGTGCGGATGATTTCCCTGGTCTGTTCGCGGGTGGCCGAATCGAACAACTCGCCGGTTCCCGTCACGCGCAACAGCCGGTTGGCTTCTTCGATCGACTCTTCCCCGCCCGCGGCGGAAAGGCCGGCGAGACCGAAGACGCAAATCAGGGCCGCCCTGCCCGGGAGCAATCGCGGCATGATCGGTTTCCGGGATATCGGCAAAGTGACAAGTCCTCTCTGACGGCAATTCGGGAAGTGGTCGGAATGGCAGGATTTGAACCTGCGACCCCTGCCTCCCGAAGGCAGTGCTCTACCAGGCTGAGCTACACTCCGACATCCGCATTCCCGGTGGGGGAAATCGCAAAAACGAATTATAGGCATATTTGCACAGGTCATTCGAATCCATCGATTTTGAAAATTTTTTCCATTGAATTGCCATGCATTGAATTTCCCGCCAATATGAGGGTCGCCTGCGCCGGCGAATCCGTTGGATACCGGGAATCGGATTGCCGGCAATGCGGTAAAATCAATCTGTATCGATTCAGACGCGGCTGTGGTCTGAGTCGGAATCCGGAACATCAGGAGCCCAATTGAGCAAAAATCTGCCGCGAGCCCTTTATCGGGCGAAGCAGGTTCGCAAACTGGACCGGCTTGCCCTGAAAGCGCTCGGCATCGACGAATTCGAACTCATGCGGCGGGCCGGCGCCGCGGCTTTTTCCCGATTGCGGGAACGCTGGCCGTGCGCCGGAAGCCTCCTCGTTCTGACAGGCGCGGGCAACAACGGCGGCGACGGCTATGTCATCGCGGCGCTGGCGGCCAGACTCGGACTGCGGGTTCAGATCGTTTACCTGTCGAATCCCGACAAGCTCGGCGGCGCCGCCGCC
>JANQSV010000315.1 GCA_028279115.1 Pseudomonadales bacterium | reverse complement strand
GAAGATATCAAGCGGCTCAGCACGCCGGCGATCCTGCATTGGGACCTCGACCATTTCGTCGTGCTGAAGAAATGCGGCAGCCGCGGCGTGGTCATCCACGATCCGGCCGTGGGCGTCCGAAAATATCCGCTTGGGGAACTCGACGGCCATTTCACCGGCATGGCCGTCGAATTCAGTCCGGCCGGCGGCGCCATCGGCGCGGCGCCCGCGCGCCGCCTGCGCCTGCGCGACCTGATGCGCCTCTCCAGCGGCACAGCGAAAGGCATGGCGCTGATCCTCGTGTTATCGCTGCTGGTGCAGGCCTGCTCGCTGCTCAGTCCCTTGTATCTGCAACTCGTGATCGACCAAGGTCTGGCCCGCGGTGACATGGATCTGGTGCTTGTGGTCTCGCTGCTGTTCGGCCTGCTGATGCTGGCGCAAATCGCTCTCGGCCACGTCCGCTCGCTGGTGACGATGCAATTCTCGATCCGGCTCGGCTTCGAGATGGTGGCGGGCCTGTTCGAACATCTCCTGAAGCTCCCCTTGCGATTCTTCGAAAGAAGAGAGATGGGCGATCTGGTCTCGCGTTTCTCTTCTGTTGAGAAGGTCAGCGCGCTGATCTCCCAAGACATGATCACGGTGCTCGTCGACGGCCTGCTATCCGGTCTTTCGCTGATTTTGCTGTACGTCTATTCGCCGTTGCTGGCGACGATCTGCCTGGGATTCGTCCTCGCCGCGATGCTGCTTCGGCTGAGTTCGCTGCCGGGCGAGAAACTGCGCCGCCAGGAGACGATCGTGCGGGTGGCGAAAAGCGAAAGCCGGCTGATGGAGAACATCCGCTGGGCCTCGGTCGTCAAGAATTACGCCATCGAGGAACAACGCGGCGCCGACTGGCAGAATCACTACGTCAATTCCGCCAACGCCGGATATCAACTCGGAACCTTTCAACTCTGGTTCGGTTCGGGGCAGAGCCTGCTGTTCGGCGTCGAGCAGATTCTGATCATCTATATCGGCGCGAGCCTCATCGCCGACGGCAGCCTGACCATCGGGCAGTTGATGGGATTCATCTTCCTGAAACAGCACTTCTCGTCTTCGGTGCTCGCGATGTTTCCGAAGCTGGCGGAATTGCGCCTCATGCAACTCGACCTTGAGCGCATCGCCGACATCGCGCTTGAAGAAGTCGAGGAAAGCGATGCAACCGCCAGTCTGCCGCGCCGCGCCTTCAGCGGCAAAGTGCGCGGCGAGGGGCTCGGCTTCCGCTATTCCGCCGACGAGCGGCCGATTTTCGAAGCATTGGACTTCGCAGTCGAACCCGGGGAAACGCTGGTCGTCACCGGTCCGTCCGGCTGCGGCAAGTCGACCTTGCTGAAACTGCTCGCCGGGCTGGAAAAACCGGACGCCGGCAACCTGCTTTTTGACGGCGGCCCCTTGTCCAGACTGGGACTTTCGGCCCTGCGCTCCGCTTCCGCGGCCGTGCTGCACAGCGACGGCCTGCTCGCGGGCGACATCGCCTTCAACGTCAATCTCGACGAAGAACCATACAACCAGGAGCGGCTCGAGGAAGCCTGCCGCAGGGCGTGCATACTCGACGAGATTCTGGCCTTGCCGCTCGGCTTCCATACCCGGGTCGGAGAACTCGGCAACAGCCTCTCGGCGGGGCAGGCGCAACGGGTCCTGCTCGCGCGGGCGCTTTACAAACGGCCAAGATTGATCCTGCTCGACGAGAGTCTCGCCTGTCTGAGCGATGCGGTTGCGCGGAAAATCCTGGAGAACATCGGCGAATTGCGTATCGCCGTCGTCCTCGTAACCCACAACCCGGCGCTGGCGCGGTTCGGCACGCGGCAAATCAGCTTGCCCGCCGCGCGGACGATATGACGCGCGAAGATTTCCGATTCAGGGAGGAATGCGCCAATGACAGACGAACAAAATCCGGCCACGAACACCTGGTTCCTGATCAACCACGCGAAAATTCAGGGGCCGGCCTTCTTCGATGAGGCTTGCCACGATTACTTCCAGTTGCGGCTGCTCAACTGCCTCAAGGTCTACAAGGTGCGATTGCATGCCTATGCGCTGTTGCCGAACGAAGCGTGGCTGCTGCTTACTCCGGGCATGCCGAAAAGCATGTTCAGCCTGCTCGACTTCGTCAACGAATGTTATTCGGAATATTTCAACGAACGCTTCGACCGCAATACCGCTGTCTTTCAACGCCGGCCGTTTCTGGCAATCATCGACAGCGCGCAACTATTCCTCGACTGCCAGAAGATGATCGAACGCTGGCCCCTCGCCAGCGGCGCCGTCGATCACCCCGGCCTGTATCGCTGGTCGAGCTACGGGGCCAACGCCTTCGGCGGCCGCCACCAGTTCCTCACCCGCCACCGCTGGTTCGAGCAATACATCGCCGCCACCGAAAACGCCATGGAACGCTACCGCGAATTCGTCGCCGAACCCTTCCAGGCAGCCGAACTCGCCGAACTCGAACAACGCCTCCTGCCCCAAGCGAAATTACCGTGATTTCTTGCCTAAACATGGTTACGGGGTTATGTTGATTTTTCTTCAAACGAGCGAGGTAAAAGGACATGGCGACTATCAGACAGCGAGGAGGTTGCAAAAACCCGAACGCCCCCGCGCGGCGACAACTCGGGGATAACGAGCGCTCACCCGACAAAGCCGTTCAAGCCGAGAAACCACCCGCCAGCCAGGCAGCGGATCCCGACAATATAGTGGAGTTCTTCCGAAAACATTTCGGCCTGTCCAATGGAGTGGACCTTGAACTACCGCCGCGCGAACCGATGCGGGACCCGCCGACCTTCGATTGATTTTGAGGCGTCCATCATTGTCGTGACTCCAAACAGCACGAAGGAATCACAAAACGCCAAGAGGGTTGCCATGCGGTTCATGCACACGACACAGATGAGTGTATTCCAACCTTAGACCGTTGACCATACCTTGGGCCGGGAGTTGAAGTCCTCTTCGGGCTGGTTCGACACGCATCCCAAACTTTTCGGTGCAGTGGTCGCCGACCTCGGCACTCAGGACGAGCGGGGCCATTGCTGATCGAGCTGCAAGTCGATTCTGCGCTGCGCCGTGCTCAAGCAACTGCGCGGCGAGACTTGGAGCAGTCTGGCGTTTGCGCTGTGGAATTTTCAATCGGTGCTTTCGGGGAGTAATACTGCGGTACTGGCACCCTGAGACACCTAAGATCCGCCATCGTGTGGAAACCGCAATCAAAAGATCGGCAAAAAAAATGAGTTTACGGACAAAAGAACTACTGACCGAACTGTTATGGTTTAGTGCTACTTCCAGATAGATGATCGAGCGAAATCTCGTCTTCATGGGGACTGTATGTAATCGCCACAATTCCATCTAACTCCGGATCGCTAACCGCCTTTCGCGCAAATATCGGAACATTCGACCCTTCGTGCCGAGCGGAGGGAACGATCAACCCATCAATATTTTGTTCCCTTGCTTCTTTGCCTAGCAGATTGCAGAAAGAATAGTCGCTGTCGTGAACCAACTTTTGCCATTCCGCCGCCTTGAGACGCAAATCCTTCTCAAGTCCGTCGAATGTGCAGCGAAAACCTTGATAGTATGCGGTGCGGTTGCCGCGTGGCTTGCCTACGTATTCTTTTCGGAACCAGTAGGACACTTCCGCTTCAGCAGTTTCTGTCGCCAAGGCGCTATAAAAGACGGGAAATGATCCGTCCGAAAACCGTGTCCTGTTCCGTAATTTTTTCCCTGGGCGAAAAGGCCCATCGATCAGTTCTTCAATCGGATTGGACGGGACTCGTCCCTTCAACAATGTAGATAATTCCTCGCGACCCTCTTCATCCAAGTCCAATTCCGAGAGAAATTGATCGTCATGCGCAGAAACCCTTGACAATCGGAATACAACACGATGGTTTCTTTCGGATCGAATTTCGTCGAGCATTATCGAATTCCAGCCGCAGATTCCACATATTCCCGTACCAGCAAAAGATTCTCCATCGAACCTTCAAGCAATAAGGATATTGGTGATTCTTCACCCAGCATCGAACGCTTCTCCCGTAACCATTCGTTTTCCACTTCCAAATCACGGAACAGCGACCACAAAGTTCTGCGGATATAAAACAGATGAGCAATTCTATCCTTGAAGTCTCGTCCAGGAAATTCCCATCCACCATGTAAAACTTTGAATATACACTCGGCGTCTGGCGGATCGAATCCAAGAAGACTGGTTACATTCTCATTATCGAGATGCCAGAAGTCCATCAATTTCAGAATGAACTGAATGGGTCCCGAAAGCCTGCCTCCCGTTTCCCCAAGCACACCTAGAGCTACCCAGTTCGCATGGTTTGATGCCCTCAACATCCCTCCTAAATCTTTCCATTTGATGATTGACGCATTTAGAACACCGGGCGGCATATCCGTTTCGGAATACTCAGGTTCAAGGGAGTCCAAACTACTCCACAGCATACGCGAATGAGTCGAGTGGTCATCTTGATCGATTTGCAATCGTCCTTTACCGTGAACATTGAGGTTTCTAAGGATTTCATCGGAAAGTCCGCCGAGCCTACTCGCGTCCCCGGTGATTGCGCGGTGTTGGGGCATTACTCGGATCCCTCCTCAATATAAAGCGGGATAAGCAACACGAAGCCATCAGCACCTGCGGAGCCAATACCCCCTTTTTCGAATCCATCACCGCCGCCGCCACCGCCGCCGCCTTTGCCAACTCCGATTTCGAATTTGTCGCCTTTTGACAATTCACAGAGTGTTACAACTTTGGTTTCTCCGGGAAATCCTTTTCCACCGTTGCCGCCAATCGAAACCAATCGTTCTGGAGCATGATCTACATTTGCTCCAAGCCCTCCGTCGCCGCCATCACCAAAATGACACCCTTTGCCGTGCTTGCCAAAGACTGGTTGTCCGTTATCAAGGCCACCACCACCCCCGCCGTCGCCGCCCGAACCGCCAGCCGCATGATGAGTTTTCCCGCTGGCTTTAAGGGTTGTTGCACCGCCGCCGCCACCACCGCCGCCACCGGCCGCGCCAAATAGGTTCAAGCCTTCCAGACAAAGCGCACCGCCGCCACCACCGCCGCCACCGGCTGCACCCACTAGGATAGCGAGACCGCTCGCAACAGCCCAAGGCCATTCGAAAACACCGGATTCAGAAACTTTGTGCATGACAGCGTCCCGCATTCCATGTCTCCCACAATAATGCCACAAGGCATTGCGTCAATGGTTCAGTTGATATTGTGATTAAGCCCGCGCTTGGAGTCCAGCAAACCATATCCAATTGTCAATTACTTGTTGAGAGCCTGCCCGCGATATGGGCCGATTTTGCTGCGGTTCCTGGTATCAGATGCCGCAATTGACACGTTGCGGCAAACTGACTAGCCTGCCGGAAAGCGGCGGGAGAGTTCCGGAATGACCAGAAAATCCTTTGTCTTGATGAGCTTGGCCATGTTTTGCGGCGGTGCGGCGGCGCAGGGATACGAAATTCCCTATACCGAGTGGGGCGTGCCTGATTTTCAGGGCGTCTGGAAGCATGCCACGGTCATGCCCTTCGAGCGGCCCGAGGCTTTGGGGGAGCAGCGGACGTATTCGGAAGAAGACGTGCTCGAACTGGAACGCCGGGTGCAGCAGCAATTCGACGCGGACAACGAGCCGCTCGACCCGGATCGGCCGGCGCCCGTTGTGGCCGAGTCGCTGCCGCCCATCGGCAATTACGACCTGTTCTGGCGCGACGACGCGCAATTCCTGCCGACGATCGGCGGCGAATTCCGCACTTCGGCGATCATCGAACCCGCGAACGGGCGCATGCCCGAAGTGCGGCAGGAAGCCAGGGAGCGCATGCCCGCGGCGCGGGGCGGGCGGCAGGGCCGCAGCAATGACGGCCCCGAAGGGCGCAGCCTCGGCGAACGCTGCCTGGTGGCCTTCGGCAACCTGTCCGGGCCGGTGATGAGCCCGGTCATCTACAACAGTCATCTGCAATTCGTGCAGTCCCCCGGCTATATCACCATCGTCGCGGAAATGGTGCACGACGCGCGCATTATCCCGATCGGAAGCGAACGCAATCCGGCCGCCGAAGCACAGCGGAAGTGGATGGGAGACGCCATCGGCCGCTGGGAAGGCGACACGCTGGTGGTGGAAACGCAATATTTCAACGATTGGCACAGCCTGCGCGGCCTGCCCGTCGACAATATCACCATCACCGAAACCTTCCGCCGCGAGTCGGACTTCAAGCTGATTTACGGTTTCAGGGTCAACGACCCGAGCGTATTCGCCGGCGAATTCTACGGCGAGTATCCGCTGTCACGAATCGACGAACCGATCTACGAATATGCCTGCCATGAAGGAAATTACGGCATGTTCGGCATCTTGCAGGGCGCCAGGCGGCTCGAAGTAACCGCCGAACTAGAAGCTGGCGGCGAGAACTGAAATTAGGCAAATGCGAAACGGTGGATTCTGCGACTACGCTTCGCTACGCGCAGAATGACGAAACATCGGGTCTGCACAATGTGAGTCGCCGTCGGGTGGCGC
>JANQSV010000277.1 GCA_028279115.1 Pseudomonadales bacterium | reverse complement strand
ATTGTGCGGCGGATCGGTCGGCGCGTAGTCGACCCTGAAATCCGGCGCGTTGTCCGCTCTCGGCATGGCGTAATCCATGTAGGACGCCGTTACGAGCTGGCCATCCGCGTCGTAATGGCAGCCTTCGAGCAGCGCCTGGCCGATGCCGTGAACGATGCCGCCATGCACCTGGCCTTCGACGATCATGGGATTGACCAGTTTGCCGAAATCGTCCACCGCGGTGTAGTCGACGATTTCCACCTCGCCCGTTGCGGGATCCACTTCGACTTCGCAGATATGCGTGCCGGCGGGGAAGGAGAAGTTCATCGGATCGAAGAAAGCATTCTCGTCGAATCCCGGCTCGACGCCTTCCGGGTAGCTATGCGGCACATAGGCGTTGAACGCGACTTCGGCGATGTTCATCGACTTGTCGGTTCCCGCCACCGTGTAGTTGCCGCCGGCGAATTCGGTATCGCCTTCGGCCGCTTCCATGGCGTGGGCGGCGATCTTCTTGCCCTTGGCGATGAGCTTGTCGCAGGCTTTCGCGATCGCCACGCCGCCGACGGCCAGCGAACGCGAGCCATACGTGCCCATGCCGAACTGGGTTTTGGCGGTGTCGCCGTGGATCACCTCGATATTCTCGAATGGAACGCCGAGCTGGTCGCAGACAAGTTGCGCGAAGGTCGTTTCGTGGCCCTGGCCATGGGAATGCGTGCCGGTGAATACCTGCACATTGCCCGTGGGATTGAAACGGACCTGGGCGGATTCCCACAGGCCGACGCCGCCGCCGAGTTGGCCGACTGCAGCCGACGGCGCGATGCCGCAGGCTTCAACATAGGAAGAGAAGCCGATGCCGCGCAATTTGCCGCGGTTCTTTGCCTCCGCCGCCCTGGCTTCGAATCCGCCGTAGTCGGCGAGTTCCATGGCCTTGTCGAGCGCCGCTTCGTAGTCGCCGCTGTCATAGCATTGCACGACTGGGGTCTGGTATGGAAAGGCATCCTTGGGAATGAAGTTGCGGCGCCGGATCTCCGCCGGGTCGAGCCCCATGTCGGCCGCGCATACATCGACCAGGCGCTCGAGCAGATAGGTCGCTTCCGGGCGGCCGGCGCCGCGGCTCGCATCGACCGGCGCGGTGTTGGTGAAAACCGCCTTGACCTCGGAATAGATCAGCGGCGTCGCGTATTGGCCCGCGAACAGGAAGGCATACAGATAACTCGGCACCATGGTGGCGAAAGTCGACAGATAGGCGCCGAGATTGGCGGTGGTATGCACGCGCATGGCGAGAAACTTGCCGTTCCCGTCGAGCGCCATTTCCGCCCGGGCCACATGGTCGCGGCCGTGAGCGTCGGATAGGAAGGCCTCGGTGCGGTCGGCGGTCCATTTCACGGGCCGATTGACCTTGCGGCATGCCCAGCCAACCACGAGTTCTTCGGCGTAGACGAAGATCTTGGCGCCGAAGCCGCCGCCCACGTCGGGGCCGACCACGCGCAACTTGTGTTCGGGCGCCAGTTGATTGAACGCCGCGAGCACCAGCCTGTGCACATGGGGGTTCTGGGTCGTCAGGTGCAAGGTGATTTCCTCGGTGCCCGAGTTGTATTCGCCGAGCGCGGCGCGGGGCTCCATGGGATTGGTCACCATGCGATTGTTGACGAGTTCGATGCTCGAAACCTTGTGCGCACCCGCAAAGGCTTCGTCGTTCGCTTCCTTGTCCCCGAACGGCCAGTTGAAGCAGATATTGTTCGGGGCTTCCTCGTGAATCTGTTGCTGACCTTCGCCGGCCGCGTCCGCCGTACCGGCGACGGCGGGCAGCGGTCGATAGTTCACTTCCACGAGTTCCGCCGCATCGCGGGCCTGAGCCAGGGTCTCGGCGATAACGACGGCGACATGATCGCCAACGTAGTTCACCTTGCCCAGGGCCAACGCCGGATGCGCCGGCGCGCGGTGGGGCTTGCCGTCGTCGCTGGTCACCACCACGCCGCAAATGAGCGGGCCGATGCCGTCTGCGGCGAGATCCTCGCCGGTGAGCACGGCCACCACGCCTGGCGCGGCGCCGGCGGCCTCGGCGTCAATGCCTTCGATCACGGCGTGGGCGTGGGGAGACCGCACGAAAACGGCGTAGGTCTGACCGGCTACATTGATGTCGTCGGTATAGCGTCCCTTGCCCAGCAAAAAGCGCTGATCTTCCTTGCGGCGCACGCTAGCGCCGATACCATTCTCTTGCATGACTAGTCTCCCATTGCCCTGGCGCCGGCCCGGATCGCCTTGACGATATTCTGGTAGCCGGTGCAGCGGCAGATGTTGCCGTTGAGTTCCCTGCGCACGGTCGCCGCATCCAGGTCGTTGCCGTGGCGGTTTACGATATCGAGTCCCGACATGACCATGCCGGGGGTGCAGAAGCCGCATTGCAGGCCGTGATTGTCCATGAAGGCCTGTTGCATGGGATGCAGATCGGCGCCATCGGCGAGACCTTCGATCGTGGTCACGTCACAGCCGTCTGCCATGACCGCAAGCACGGTGCAGGACTTGACGGACTTGCCGTCGACCATGACCACGCAGGCGCCGCATTGGCTGGTGTCGCAGCCCACGTGAGTGCCGGTCAGGCGGAGTCGCTCGCGCAGGAACTCCACCAGCAAGGTGCGCGGTTCCACCTCGCCCGATACGGACTGGCCGTTGACCGCCAGATTGATTGTCGACATGTATTTTCTCCCAGTCTTTCAAAAGCCCTATGTAAAACCAAGGTGCGGCCCTCGTCGCGAGACCGCAGCCGAATTCGCGTCTAGTCTACTGCCCGCCGCCGCGCCGTTAAAGCCCCGTTCGGCTCGCTCAGACGAGCCAATAGAGGAGTATCGCCGCGATCAGCAGAATCGCGCCGACACGGATCAGGGTGGCGGTCTTGAGACGTGAACCGGGTTCCGGTTCATCGATTGTTTCCGACTCGTCGATTTCGTCTTCTTGCGGCGCCTCTTCCTCCTCGCCGGCAATCGCTTCGCCGAGTCTGGAAAAGAACTCATCGGCGAGTTTCTTCGCGGCGCCGTCGATCAGCCGTCCGCCGAGCTGGGCGAGCTTGCCGCCGACGCTGGCGTCGAGTTCGTAACTGAGCACCGTGTTGTCGCCGTCGGCTTCGAGCGACACCCGGGCGCTGCCGTTGGCGAAACCGGCGGCCCCGCCCTGGCCCTTGCCATGCAGTACGTAACCGTTCGGCGGATCGAGATCGCTCAATTCGATGATAAAACTGAAACTTGCCTTGACCGGCCCGATACGATTGGTAATGCGGGCGGTGAATCGGTTCTCCCCGCTGCGCTCGAAGCTCTCGCATCCGGGAATGGCGACCTTGAGCGCCTCGGGATCGTTCAGCGCGTCCCAGACTCGCCGGCGACCGGCAGCAATGCTCTGCTGCGCCTTCATTTCCATGCTCGAGTCCCCTCCCGCCTGCATTCTCAATGTTTGTGCATGCCGTCCCTGGCGCGGCTTCAGTGGTTTCGCCAACCCCCGGCCTCGCCATCCATGGCGAGTCGTTCGTCCGGCCACCGAGCATAGCTCGGTGGCGCCCGGCCTGCGCATGAAGCTGCGCTTCATAAACGCCTGGCCTCGCCCCCGCGCAAAAAGCAATACAATAGCGCCCAGAGAAAATTTCCGCCACTGACTAAGGATTCCCCATGAACGGCGCCAAGGCCCTGATCGAAACCCTGGCCGATAGCGGCATCGAATTCTGCATCGCCAATCCCGGCACTTCCGAAATGCATCTGGTGCAGGCGCTCGACAGCGTGCCGCGCATGAAATCGGTGCTCGCCCTGTTCGATGGCGTTTGCACCGGCGCCGCCGACGGTATTGGCCGGATGACCGGCAAACCCGCGGCGACCTTGCTGCATCTCGGGCCGGGCCTGGCCAACGGCATCGCCAATCTGCACAACGCCCGCCGCGCGAATTCGCCGATGGTCAATATCGTCGGCAACCATCCGCACTACCACATCGGATTCGATGCGCCGCTGACTTCCGACATCGAGACCCTGGCGCACAATTATTCCTGCTGGGTCAAATCCTGCTCCACAAGCCACAGCCTGGCCCAGGACGGCGCCGACGCCGTCAGCGCCAGCCTGCGCAGCCATGGCGGCAGCATGGGCCGGATTTCCACGCTGATTCCGGGCGCCGACGCGGCCTGGGGCGAAAGTCCGGGCCCGGTGAAGCCGAATCCGCTTCCGGCCCGGGCGACAGTCGACGAACAGGCGATCGTCGACATCGCGGAATTGCTCGGCAACGACCGGTCGACCGCGATGTTGCTCGAACACCATGCAACAACGCCCGCCGCCCTCGAAGCGGCGGGCCGCATAGCCGCGAAAACCGGTTGCCGCTTGCTCAACGGCACCTTTCCCGCACGGGTCGACGGCGGACTGGGACGCGTCGCGGTTGAACGCCTGCCCTACTTCCCCGAACAGGTGCTGGCGGAAACCGCCGACACCAGACAACTCGTACTCGTTGGCGGAGCAGCGCCGGCAAGCTT
>JANQSV010000276.1 GCA_028279115.1 Pseudomonadales bacterium | reverse complement strand
CTTCAGTTCGCTTTCACCAACTTGTAATAGACGCCTTCCCTGTCTGCAATCAGCTCCTCGTGTGTCCCGCGCTGCACTTCGACGCCCTTGTCGAGGACGATGATCTCGTCGCAATCCCGCACCGTGCTCAAGCGGTGCGCGACGATCAGGCAGGTAACGCCGCGGCGCCGCAAGGCGTCATCGACGAATTCCTCGGTTGCCGCGTCGAGCGCGCTGGTGGCCTCGTCGAGAATGAGCACGGTCGGATTGCCGACCAGCGCGCGGGCGATCTCGAGTCTTTGCCGCTGGCCGCCGCTGAAATTCACGCCGCCTTCCTCGACCGGAGTCGAATAACCGAGGGGCCGGCGCAGGATCTCGTCATGGATGCAGGCGTCACGCGTCGCGGCAACGATGGTCTCGTCGGGAATGGCGGGATTCCACAAGGTGATGTTGTCGCGCAAGGTCGCTGAGAAAAGCACCACTTCCTGATCGACCATGGAAATGGAACGTTGCAGCACTTCTTCGGGAATCTCGTGCCGTGGATGGCCGTCGAAAAGGATATCGCCCGACCAGGGCTGATTGAGCCCGGCGATCAGGCGCGACAGCGTCGATTTGCCTGAACCGCTCGGACCGATGATGGCGACTCGCTGTCCGGGCTTGATCACAAGGTTGAAATCCTTGATCAACGGCGGCCGGCTCTTGTTGTAGCCGAAAGTGACATTGCGCAGTTCGACCGAGCCGACGAGTTGCAGGCGTTCATTGAAAGTGGGGATTGAATCCGTTTCGGGGTTTCGGCGCGTGAAAACCGGATCTTCGGCGGTTTTCGTGATGTCTTCCAGGCGATGCAAGTCGGATTCGATGGTTCGGCGCTTGTCGGCGAATTCGACGAATCGCCCGACCGGCGCCAGGAACATCGCCGCCAGGATATAAAATCCCGTCAGCGCGCCGAGCGTGATCTCGCCATCGAGAACCCGGTCGGCGCCGAAGGCCAGGATGATTGCGCCGGCCAAAATCAGGATCAATCCCGGCAAAGCGGTGTTGGCATAGCCCAGTTCGAAATAGCGCTTGCGCGCATCGAGTTCAAGAGCCTGGTGTCCGGCCCAGCGCGCATAATAGCGATCGTCGGCCCCGACCATGCGCAAGTTGTCCGCGCTATCCAGCATCTGCATGCCGACGCCAAGCAACAATCCCTGTTCTCTCCGCATGGCGTCGCTGCGGTCGGCGCCTTTTCTTCTGAAGAAATGCGCCAGCGTTCCGTTGAGGACGGCCAGCGCGAGAACGATCAAACTGAGCCGGATGTCATAAATCAACATGGCGATCAGAAACACCACGCTGGCCGACATGTCGATCACGAATACGAGAAACTGTTCCGTGAGGTTTTGCGCTATCCTGTCGACAGCCGAGACCCGGTAGGTCAAGTCGCCGACCATCCTTTGATTGAAGAACTCCGCCGGCAAGCGCAACAGCCGTGAAAAGACGCGGCTGTAACCGGCTATCGAGATCTTGACCGAAAGACGTTTCAGGAAACGATGTTTGAGCAAGGACAGGACGTAAACCAGGATTCCGCCACCGCCGAGCAAGGCCGCCGTCATGACGCCCCAGGCCTCGCGGCCGGCCAGAACCCGGTCCACGAAAACGTTCACGGATGCGGGTATCAGCAGCGCCAGCAGCGCCAGCATGAGGCCGCAGGCAAACGTCCCGGCAAGCGCTCCCCATGATCCGCGGAGCCAGGTCCGTCCTTGTTGCAATATGTCGGGGCGCTGGCCGCCAGGCTCGAAATCCTCGCCGCGTTCGAATTGCAGCGCGATTCCGCTGAAACCCTTGCTGAACTCTTCCATGGCGAGCCTGCGCCGTCCGGTGGCCGGATCGTTGAGATAGACATGATTGTCCCCAAAGCCTTCCAGGACAACGAAATGATTGAATTGCCAGAACAGAACCGCGGGCAATGGCAAATGCTTGAGCAATTTGGCGTTTACGCTCAGACCCCTGCATTCAAGGCCGTAGTGCCTGGCGGCGCGCAAGATGCTCGCGGCGCTGGAGCCGTCACGGCTCACTTCGCATTTTTGCCGCAACTCGGTCAGCGGAACCCAGCGTCCGTACCAGCCCAAAATGCTGCCGAGGCAGGCGGCGCCGCACTCTGAAACGTGCGCCTGCAGCACAACAGGCGTGGCTACCCTGCTTTTTTGCGGTGCTTGAGCGTTTGCTTTCGATTTCGCCGCTTTCGCTTTCGAATCGATCAAAGACATTCAGGAACTTCCCAGTCCCGAGAGCGAGATCGGGGACTGCCTGCCCAGTTCGATGACAATCCGACATTCCGCAACGTCCGGCGCGGCTATGTCGAAGTCCTCCGCGAGCGTGATTTCCACCCGATGCATGGCCGCCGGCGCAACGGCCTCGAACAGTTCCGGCCACCCGGAGTCCGCCGCTGTCGTGAAGGCCGAGATTTCGCCGTCGAAGCTGTACTCTTCTCCTCCAGTCGAAACGACCTCGACCGCAGCCGCCATTCCAGCCTCAATCTGCCGCGCCGCATCTCTTTCGAGCCAAACCACCGCCCGCAAAGTCCGGTTATTTCCGGAAGGATTCCCGCCGGATTCGACGAGGACGCCGTCGACCGTGACGCTGCGCGCCACTTCGCCAAAGAACAGCCATGCCGCGAATACGAGCGAAACCAATACGGCAACGGCGACAAGCATACGCTCCCGCGGCGTGGAGATGGTCAACAACCGGTCGAGTTGTTCGCGCTCTTCCTTTGCTTGAGCGACAACTTCACGAAATGATTTGGATGGATCGTTGAACACAACTGCGCATTATGACCGGGTTAATGAAAATCCAATCCCGATTTATCTTTCGAGACGCCGCACATCATCAGGAAGACGTAAGCCTTTATCTGCTCCAGGCGGTCTCCGGCCACGACGAGTTTGACGTGGTGGATGCCCCGGATCAGTGCGAACACGCCCGACTTGCCGAAGAGCGTGGCCGCCTCCGACGACCAATTCGCCAGTGCCGGCAATTTCCCGGCAGCCACCATCGGGTCCTTCCGCATGTCCTCCATGAAGGCTGTCCAGTTGCCCGGATCGTCCAGCCAATACCGTCCTTCCTTCAGCCATTTCCCATCCCGGGCATACAGGGACAACCCAAGCTTCGGCCCCAGGCCGTCCGCGCGAACATCGAAGTGAACCGCGATGTGGCCGGCGGAATTGCATGCCTCCAGGCGCGACAACAGAGACTGCGCGGACGCATGGCTCCCCGGCCACGCCATGCGCCGGAGGAACTCCGCGATATGCCGCGTCGTTCCGAAACCCGCCGCGGCAAAGCGAACGCCCCTCTTGCGCGCCGGAAAGGCGCCCAGGGAGAGAATGCGGGCCTCGGGCGTCAGCGCGAGATACGCGCGCTCGACCTCGCGGCGTTCCGCCGCGTTCCAGTCCCAGCCGGTGGCGGAGAGTCCGTCGAGCATCACCTCCACGTCCGCGAGGCGCTCGCGGGCTTCGCGCCCGTACAGCGGCCGCTCGGTCGGATAAAGAAATGCTCCCGGGTCCGGGCGCAACCCGTTTTCCGCGGAGTCGATGTCGTATTCCAGCAGCATCTTTGTGCCGGTGACGCGACGCAGGGGAGATTTCTCGCGACTCTTCCCGTCCAGCAGCCGCGCGACGCCGGAATCCGCGTTTTCGCCCCGGCTTCGTTGTTCGAAGAATTCCGCCGACCGGCTGCCGCCGACCAGCGAGACCCAGAAGTCCGCGTTCGGCCGCGGCTCGTGCAGCGGCAACTCAAAACCGACGGGAAAAGCCCCCAAGGTTGCCGGCAGGCTGCGGGCGCGCGCCAGCAGCTCCTCCCAGCCGGAGCCCGCGATGAGAGCCGGCGAGATGCGGGGGCGCAGCTTTTCCAGCAAATCACCCAGTGAACCGGCCTCGCGGAGCAGCCGTTCCTCGGTCGCCATCCATGTCTGTTCGGTGTTCATGTATTCCTCGACGGTCGCACGATATCAGGATCCGGGCATCCAGCTGCAACACCTGACTGGTGGGGACAATCTCCAATCGATAATCAGGAAATCTTGTGGATAACGAAAGAGAAACGTCTTGACAGCGTATAATGATTCTAGTTTCATTTCAAAAGCCCAAAGCTCTTTGTCTGGAGCTCTTGCTTGGAGGAGGATGAGGTCATGTACTCCGCAGAAGAGATGTATCGCCAGTTGATGGAGAAATCCAGCCTGGACCCCGAATTCCGCCGCAAGCTGACGGATGATCCGAGAGGTGTCATGCAACAGGAATTCGGCATCGAAATTCCGGAAGATGTCGACATTCATGTGCATCAGAGCGACATGAATACGATTCACCTGTCGGTGCCGGCCGCCGAACTGGCGGAGGAACAACTTGAAGCGATTGCCGCTGGCCGCTGTTGTTGCTGCTGGTAGTCAATTGACAACCGCGCCCGCCGGGCATTGCGTTGGCCGGCGGAAAATTCAGATTTTCGGAGGCTTGTCCTTCGAGATGGCGCATATCATCAGGAAAACGTAAGCCTTTATTTGCTCCAGGCGATCTCCGGTCACGACGAGTTTGATGTCGTGGATGCCCCGAATCAGCGCGAACAGGCCCGACTTGCCGAAGAGCGTGGCCGCCCCCGAAGACCAGTTCGCCAGTGCCGGCAATTTCCCGCCAGCCACCATCGGGTCCGCCCGCATGTCTTCCATGAAGGCTGTCCAGTTGTCTGGATCGTCCAACCAGGTTCCGGGGGCATACAGGGACAACCCGATCTTTGGCCCCAGGCCGTCTGCGCGAACGTCGAAGTGGACCGCGATGCCGCCGGTCGAATGGCGCGCCTCCAGGCGCGACAACAGGGACTGCACGGAGGAATGGCTCCCCGGCCAGGCCATGCGTTGCAGGAACTCCATAATGTGCCGGGTCGTTTCGAAACCCGCCGCGACAAGGCGCACATCCCTCTCTCGCGCCGGAAAGGCGCCCAGGGAGAGAATGCGGGCCTCGGGCGTCAGCGCCAGGCACGCGCGCTCGACCTGACGGCGTTCCGCGGCGTTCCAGTCCCAACCAGTAGCCGCGGAGAGTCCGTCGAGCATCACTTCCACGTTCGCGAGGCGCTCGCGGGCTTCGCGCCCGTATAGCGGCCGTTTGATCGGAAGGAACGCTCCCGGGGCCGGCCGCAACCCGTTTTCCGCGGGGTCGATGTCGTATTCCAGCAGCATCTGTGTGCCGGTGACGCGATGCAGGGGAGATTCCTCGCGACTCTTCTCGCCCAGCAGCCGTACGATGCCCGCGACGCCGGGGTCCGCGTTTTCGCCCCGGCTTCGTTGCTCGAAGAATTCCGCCGACCGGCTTCCGCAGACCAGCGAGACCCAGAAGTCCGCGACCGGCCGCGGCTCGTGCAGCGGCAACTCGAAACCGAA
>JANQSV010000270.1 GCA_028279115.1 Pseudomonadales bacterium | reverse complement strand
TGCCCGGCGGATCAGAAACCGGGGATATCAATACAAATCGGAAGAGGAGTTTGAGGACTTGCTCGGTTTTCTTCGGGACTTTGCCCGTTTCCAGCCGGGAGTCCATAAATTGATGGCGAAGACGATTTTGCGCGAAAGCGCCAACGGGAATGGTTTCGAATTACGCTGCCCACGCGAATATGAGGCCCAGATCGCGGACTACGTTCGCAGTTTCGCACCGCTGCTGGACTTGGCGGCATTGAGTTGCCCGACCAAGGTGATCGGCGCTGATCCGACTCTGCCGTACGCCTATCTGCCGACCTTCGATCTGCATCATGTACTGACGGTGGATTATGATTTTCTGCCTGAGGCAACACATTTCCTCCAGCTTGAGAATCCGGTTGGATGCGTGACCCTGATGCGCGAATTTCTCGCCGACAAAGGGCTGGAGCCTTTTGTTCAGGCCGGTTAGGATTGCGCCGGCTTCTTTTTCGGAGTCTCAATCCAGTAGCGTTTGCGTTCGAACGGGTATCCCGGCAGGGAAATTCGATTTCTCGTTTCGCCGGCGAACAGACCGGCGAATGAAATCCGCAATCCCGCCGCGTAAGCGCCGGCAACGGCTTCGATGAATCCGGAACCTGCCGCGATAGCCTTGCCGTCGCTTCCCGGCAGCCGCAGACTCGAAAGCGCTAGCGGCGTTGCCCCGCCACCTGCCGCCTGCGATTCGTCCACGCCGGGCCAGACCGCCACGAGTTCCCGGGCGAGAATTTCATCCGCACCGATTCCCAACACAACCCCGACTCCCCGCCCGGCAAGTGTGGCCGCGCAAGGAGCGGTGGCGCCGGATTCGACCCTTCGATCGAGCCAATAGGAACTTGCAAGCATGCTTTTCGGATCCGCCACCAGGCCGGTATTTCCGCAAATCATGGCAAGGGAAGGGCGTTCAAATTCGATTTCGCTTTTCGATTGTCCCGCATCGCCCGCGGCGGCCGCCAGTTTGAGACCATCTTCCAAAGAGAAAATTCCGGCGGCCTGGGCTGCGGCGAACTCGCCGGCGCCGAATCCAGCCACAACATTCGGCTGAACTCCGATGCCGCGCCACAATGCGGTCAGCGAACACTCCAGGGCATAGACCGCGGGGATGGCCCATGCCGGATCGTCAAGATCGCCCCGAGCGTTTTCCCGCCCGAACATCACTTCAAGCAGCGAAGCGCCGCATTCTTCCTGAAATGCCTTGTCGCAGCGATCCAGTACCGCCCGGGCGACCGGCTCGCTGCGGTGCAGGGCTTCACCCATGCCAGTCCATGATTTTTCATGACCTGAATAAACGAAAGCAATGTTTCCAGGTTCGCGGGGCCGCGTTTCGCCGGCAACATCAACGAGCGACCGCAAGGCGGCGCGCAGGGAATCCATTTCCGTAAATACGACTGCCGCGCGGTGTGGAAAATGGCTGCGACCGGTTCCCGCGGTCCACACCATGTCGGAAAGCAGAAGCGAGGCGGCGTTTTCGTCGGTTCCCAAAACTTTGCCGTTATCGTCAAGCCATTTCATGAAATCCTCGGCCAGCGAGCGCAACGCGCTGCCGGATTTGGCGGAAAGCGGTAGCAGCCGCATCTCGCGCGACTGAAGTTCCGCTCCGGCGCCGGAATCGTCGCCAACCTCCGGAACCGATATGGCAACGGGAACCGGAGCGCCGCGGGGAATGATTTCCGCGCCGGTGACGCCTTCGTTCCGGGCGTCATATCCTGCGACGATCAGGTGCGCATTCGTGCCGGAAAAACCGAATGCGCTTACGGCCGCAAGAGTCGGGCGGCCGCTGTCGGATGGCCACTCTGTATTTTCCGATACGATTCTCACGGGTAGCCGTTTCCAGTCCACACGCGGATTCGGCGTCTCGAAGTGCAGATGCTTGGGAATGACTCCATGGCGCATGGCCAGAACGGCCTTGATCAGTCCCGCGACCCCCGCGGCCGACTCAAGGTGGCCCATGTTCGTCTTCACCGTCCCGATCAGAAGTGGGCGATCAGCGTCCCGCTTGCGGCCGTAGACGGTGGCCGCGGCCTGCGCCTCGACGGAGTCGCCGATTTCCGATCCGCCGCCGTGGGCCTCCAGGTAGTCGACATCGGCCGGCGCCACGCCGGCGCGGGACAGCGCTTCCTCGATGACCTGTTCCTGGGCGGGACCGCTCGGCATCGTCAATCCCGCGGCGGTGCCGCTGTGGTTCACGGCCGACCCCTTGATGACCGCCCAGATTCGATCGCCGGCGGCTTCCGCGTCGCTCAGCCTCTTGAGGGCGACGACACCGCATCCTTCGCCGCGAACGTAGCCCTGCACAGAAGCATCGAATGGAGCGCAGCGACCGCTTGAAGTCAGCAGGCCGTGCTCAAGCAGGAGCTTGCTGAAGTTGGACGAGAAAATCGCATTGGCGCCGCCGGTCAACGCCAAGTCCACCTCGCCGCGCTCCAGCGCCGCAACCGCGGCGTCGACCGCCGCGAGGGACGCCGCGCACTGCAACACGAAGGGCATGGCGGGGCCCATGAGACCGAGCGTGAAGGCGACCCGCCCCACTGTGGTGCTGGACATCGTGCCGACGGAAACGCCGTCCGAACCGCTTGCGATCATCAGGTCCCGGTACTCGCTCACGTTCAGCCCGGCAAATACGCCGGTGCGGCTGCCCCTGAGCCCTTCGGGGTCGATTCCGGCATCTTCCAGGGCCTGCCAACTCGTCTCAAGCAGCATCCGCTGCTGAGGATCCATGGTTTCCGCCGCGATCGGCGTGATGCCGAAAAACCTGGCGTCGAACAGTTCGAGACCTTCGACAAAGCCGCCCCAACGCCAGACTGGGTGGTCGGCCTTGGGATCGCCGACGCGGTCGAGCCAGTAGTCGGCCCCGATTCGTCCCTCCGTGACCAGATCGGCGCCCGCCAGGAGTTGCTCCCAATAGGTCGCCAAATCCGGAGCGCCGGGGAAGCGGCAGGCCATGCCGACGATGGCGATGCCCCGCTGCTCCGTCCGGGTCGCCGGACGCGGTCGTGCAACGGATTTTTCCGGAACGCGGGGCGCCCCCCCGATGAGAGTCTCGAGTTCACCGGCCAGATGACCGGCGAGTTCCGCGGTGCTCGGGTAGTCGAAGACGATCGTGTTGGACGTCGTGTACTCGCCGGCGAAGGCTCGGTTCAGCTGGTTCCGCAATTCCACCGCCATCAGCGAATCCATGCCCAGGTCGAAGAAACCGACCGTCGCCGATGGCGGTGATGGAAGGTGGAGCACGGCCTGCAGTTCCTGTTGAATGAAGGCCTCCAGCAGATTCCGTTGCTCCTTGGATGGCGCTTCCCGCAGTTGCGTCATCAGGCCGCTGGATACGGCCTGCGCTTCGGGCTGTCGGCGGCGGACCTTTTTCTTCTCCAGCAACTCGTCAAAGAACGGCAGCCGTGTTCCGGACTCTTCGGCAGCTATGGAGCGGTCGGTCGCGCTGACCATGGGCGCGGTTTGGTCCTGTCTGATCAGCCGGTCGAGCGCTTCCATGCCCTGGTCGGGGGTGATCCATTCCGCGGCCATGTGCTCGAAACGCCACTTGATTCTCTCTCGCTGCTCTTCCGCTTCTCCGATGTCCGACCAGGCGCCCCAGGCGATGGATTGACCGGGGAGGCCCAGCCCGCGCCGATGGGCGGCAAGCTGATCGAGGAAGGCGTTGGCGGCGGCGTGATTCGACTGCCCGGGATTGCCCACGACGCCGGTCACACTGGAGAACAGGACAAACAGGTCGAGGTCGCTGGCCCTCGTGGCCCGATGGAGGTGCCAGGCGCCGAGAATCTTCGGCCACAGCACCTGCTCGAAGCGTTCCCAAGTCTGATTCTCGATGACGCCGTCCGAGAGGACGCCCACACTGTGGATGATGCCTCCGAGCGGCTTCGGGCCTTGATCGACGCGGGCGAGCATGGCGTCGACGGCGGCGAAGTCCGTGACATCGGCGATCTCCACCCGCACATCGGCGCCGGCTTCGCGCAACTCGCGGACAACAGCTTCGGCCTCCGGGTCGGGATCCCGGCGACCATTGAGAACGACGGCGCCGGCGCCCTGGTCGACCAGCCAGCGGGCGACCGCGCAGCCGATCCCGCCCAGGCCGCCGGTGACGAGATAGGCGCGGTCCGGTCGGAGACCGCCCCTGGCGAGCGCGGGCATGCGGAGGACGTTCTTGCCGATATGGCGGGCGCCCCGCATGGCGTCCATCGCCGATTCGATCTCGCAGAGCGGCCAGACCGTATGCGGTAGAGGGGACAATTCACCGGCTGCGAGGCGATCCACGACCCGGGAGAGGGAAGCGCCGACGCGCGCCGGATCGGTTCGTTTCAGTTCGTCCACATCGAGAATGGAGTACGCGACGTCGGGGCGCGACGCCGACATCTCCGTTTCGTTCCAGATGCCTCTCTTGCCGATTTCGACAAACCGACCGCCGGCGTCCAGACAGGACAGGCTCGCTTCGATGAACCCCGCGCTCGTCAAGCTGTTCAGGACGACTTGAACGCCCGCGCCGTCTGTCGCCCGCAGGATCTCGTCTCCGAATCGGGTCTGCCGGCTATCGAACACCCGGGCCACGCCAAGGGAGCGCAAAAAAGACTGCTTGGCCGCGCTGGCTGTAGCGAAAATCTCGGCGCCGGCGGCCTGGGCCAATTGAATCACGGCAAGGCCGACGCCGCCGGCCCCGGCGTGGATCAGTACGCGTTCTCCAGCCTGGAGTCCCGCGGCCCGTAACGCGAGGTCCGCGGTGACGAAGCAGCTGGGCACGGTTGCGAGCGCAGCCGCCGCAATACCGTCGGGAGCGGGCGCGACCAAAGCCGCCCGCGCGACCATCTCCGGGGCGAATGAACCGAAGCCCATCCCGGCCACCAGATCTCCGGCCGCCAGACCCTCGACATCTCCGGCGGTCTCCACAATGCGGCCGACCATCTCGCGACCGATCTCGCCCCCCGTTGCGGGAACCGCGCCGATACTCGCGAGGGCATCGACGAAGTTGAGGCCCATCGCCTCGACGGCGATGCGGACTTCGCCGGGCTGAAGTTCGGGTCGTGGCCTCGGCTTCGCCCGGAGCGCTGTCAGGCCGGCCTCCAGATCCTCCGGGCCGATGACCCACTCGGTGTCCTCCGGCAATGCGATGCGCGTGTCGTCGGCGCCGGTGCGAATCAGGCGGGCGGCGTGACGGACGCCCCCCCGATGGGCGACGTGGCTTTCGGAATCGGCGAAAAAGAGTTCCTGGACGAGATCGGACGCCTCGCACTTGCCGGACTCGGGATCCAGATCGATCAGCCGCGGTCGCAGGTGAGGAGCTTCGCCGGCCATCACTTTTCCCAAGCCCCATAGCGTCGAACCGGCAAGTTCGCCGCTGGTCCGCCGCAGCAGATCCTGCTCCAGGACCTGTGAGCCGCGCGTAACGAACCAGACGCCTTCGGTCGGAGCGGCGCCGGAGTCCATGATGCCCTGCGCGAGCGCCAGTGCGGTGGACGCGGCTCGGGTCACGTCCTCCGCCATCTCGTCCGTGGTAGCCGACGCTCCATGTCCATCCAGGGCCTTCAGGTGCACAACGCCCCTGAGAGGCGGTTCCCCGGGCAGTCCTTCCAGCAGCGCTCGCCAGGCTTCGCGATCCGCCGGTTCGAGGGCCGTGGCGATGCCGGGGGCTTCGGACGGAGCCCCTCTGGAGTCGCCTTTCGAACGGGTCAGGAGGACCGTCTGGTTGCGGGAGACCAACTCGGCGGCGAGCTGCTCCGCCGCGCCGCCATTGTCGGCGGCAACGATCCAGGCGCCGGGCGCCGGGACGATTTCGGCCGGGCTCCGGGCGAGTATCACGCTTGAACCGAGAGGCTCGTCGGTGTCCGGATCGGGCATTCCCAGAAATTCCACCTCGGAGAAGCCGGTGTCGCCGAGCGCCCGGCGCCACTCGACAGACGTGGCGAAGGCATGCTTGGACCGATAGATATCGGAGAAACGCCACCATCCGTCGAGGAGCCCAAACGTCAGATCCTGCCAGGACCAGGGCCGCAGACCTTCCAGCGCAATCAACTGACCCAAGGGCGCGAGCAGGTCGCGGCAGTGCGACAGCGTCTCGCCGAGATCCCGGGTTGCGTGCAGCACGTTCACGGCGATGACCAGGTCGTAGGCGTGTGCGTCGAAGCCTTGCGCCGCCGGTTTCGCTTCGATGTCCAGACGCCGGTACGCGATCGGCGCGCCGGTCGGGGCCAGGCGCTCTTCGGCCTGTGAAAAGAATCCCGCCGAAATGTCCGTAA
>JANQSV010000025.1 GCA_028279115.1 Pseudomonadales bacterium | reverse complement strand
TTTCCGGTTCGCATCAGCGCCGGGAAGGAATGTCCGCGCTACCTCGGCAGGATCGTCCGGGGTATCGATCTCGATGCGGAAACACCCCTGTGGATGCAGGAAAAATTGCGGCGCGGCGGCCTGCGTTGCATCGACCCCGTCGTCGATGTGACGAATTTCGTCCTGCTCGAACTCGGCCAGCCGCTGCACGCGTTCGATCTCGGCAAGTTGCAAAAGCATATCGACGTGCGGCTGGCCCGCTCGGGCGAGAAACTGACATTGCTCGACGGCAAGGAACTTGAATTGCAGCCCGATACGCTGGTCATCGCCGACGGCGCCGGAGCGGTGGCCATGGCCGGCATCATGGGCGGCATGAACACCGCGGTGAGCGAGCGAACCAGCGACGTGTTTCTCGAATGCGCCTCCTTCGCGCCGTTCGCGGTCGCCGGCAGGGGACGCGCCGTGGGATTGCAGACCGACGCGCAACAACGATACGAACGCGGGGTCGACTATCTGTTGCAGCATCGCGCCATGGCGCGGGCGACGGAATTGCTGCTCGAAATCGCCGGCGGCGAGGCCGGGCCGGTTACCGAAGCGTTGGGCGAGATACCCGAAGCCCGCCAGGTGCGGCTGAAATTCGCTTCCGTTGCGCGCGTGCTGGGCGTCGAAATACCGCGCGAGGACGTGCTGGACATTCTGACCAGGCTCGGCTTTGCCGTGCTCGAGGAAAACGACGAAGGCGTGACGGTTGAAGTGCCTTCTTACCGATACGATGTGGCCATCGAAGCCGACCTGCTTGAGGAACTCGCCCGTATCCACGGCTACGACAAGTTGCCTCTGGCCATGGGTTTCAATCGGCAGGAAATGGGTCGGGCGCCGGAAAACGAGATCGCCCTGGAGCGCATCCGCGATCATCTCGTGGCGCTGGGATTCCAGGAAGTCGTCACCTACAGCTTCATCGAACCGGGACTGGCCGGCCGCTTCAGCCTTGAGGCCGCGGAAACCGTGGAATTGCGGAATCCGATCTCGCGCGACATGTCGGTCATGCGCGGCAGTCTCATGCCCGGGCTGGTGCAGACCTTGCGTTACAATGTGAATCGGCGGCAGGAACAGCTGCGCTTGTTCGAGACCGGTCTCGCGTTCGGCCGTACGACCAAAGGATTTCGCCAGCAAGCGATGCTGGCGGGCCTGATCGCCGGCGGCAGGGAACCGAAGAACTGGAACAATTCAGGCGAGACCGCGGACTTTTTCGATGCCAAAGGGGATCTGGAATCGCTGTTCGATCTGGGCGGCAGGACTTCCCGTCTCCGATTTGCCGCCGCCGCCCGGCCCGGCCTGCATCCCGGCCAATGCGCCGGGATCCTGCTCGATGGAGAACGCGCCGGATATATCGGCGCCTTGCATCCCGCGCTGCAAAGAGAATTCGAACTGCCGGCAGTCTTTCTGTTCGAAGTGGAACTCGACGCCCTATGCCGGCAGGAAGTGCCGGCGGCGGAGGAGCCGTCGCGCTTCCCCGAGGTCAGCCGGGACCTGGCCATAGTGATCGACGAGGAATTCGAGGCAAGCGATATCGAGCGGACGGTGCGCGACGCGGCGGGTCCGCTGCTGGCGAGTCTGCGCGTGCTGGACGTGTATCGCGGCGGCGCGGTGCCGGCGGGCAGCAAAAGCATCGCCTTGGGCTTGACCTGGCAACATCCTTCGCGCACTCTTGGAGATGCCGAGATCAACCAGGTAATTGACAGTACAATCAAGGCGCTACAGACAAGATTTAATGCTTCTTTACGTAACTGAACCGGGGATATCCATGGGCGACAAGGCGCTGACCAAGGCAGATTTGGCGGAACATCTTTTTGAAGAACTGGGCTTGAACAAGCGCGAGGCCAAGGAAATCGTGGAGCTGTTTTTCGAGGAAATCCGTCTTTCCCTGGAAAACAATCAGCTCGTCAAACTGTCGGGCTTCGGCAATTTCGAATTGCGCGACAAGAAGCAGCGGCCCGGCAGAAATCCGAAGACGGGCGAAGAGATTCCCATCGAGGCGCGTCGCGTGGTGACCTTTCGGCCCGGGCAGAAATTGAAGTCCAACGTGGAAGGATACGACGGGCCCGATGACTAGCGCAGAATTGCCGCCGATTCCACCCAAACGCTATTTCGCCATCGGCGAAGTCAGCGAGCTTTGCGCGGTCAAACCGCATGTGCTGCGATATTGGGAAAAGGAGTTTCCAAACCTGCAACCGGACAAGCGGCGGGGGAATCGGCGCTATTATCGAATGCAGGACGTGCTGCTCGTGCGCAATATCAGGACATTGTTGTACGAACAGGGCTTTACCATCGACGGGGCGCGGCGAAAACTGAACGAGGCCGCGCGGAATCCACCGGCCAATGCGGCCGAGATCGGCGCCCTGGCGCGGGAACTCGAACAAGTCATCGAATTGTTGTAGCAAAGTCCCAGCACCGTCATTCTGCGCGGAGCGAAGCGGAGTCGCAGAATCTCTACGCCAATACCACAGAGCGCAAAGCTGTTCCGTCCACCCTTGTGATAAACTCCCCGCCTTCGGGGCGTAGCGCAGTCTGGTAGCGCACTACACTGGGGGTGTAGTGGTCGTGGGTTCAAATCCCGCCGTCCCGACCAATCTTCAGATTTCCACCACCGGCGTAAAGCCGCCCCAGACCATGCGCTTGCCGTCGAACGGGGGCGGGTATTTTTCCGGATCCCAGCGTTCGTCACCCGCGGCGTGTTCCTGCATTTTTTTCATGCCGGCATCGCGCGTTTCCTTGTCGGGCCATTCGATCCAGGCGAAGACCACGATTTCGTCGTCATTCGCCTTTACGGCCCGCCGGAAATCGGTTACCTCGCCGTCGGGCACGTCGTCGGCCCAGCATTCGACGATGCGGTCGGCGCCGCAATCCTTGATAAGCTGGTCGACGAATTCCGCATGTTCAATGAATTCTTGCCGGTTGGCGGCCGGAACCGCAAGCACGAAGCCGTCAATGTACGCCATGTAATATCTCCCGTAGTTCGGTAGTCAGAGAAAATCGCGCTTGAGTGTAACAGGATAATTGGCAAAAATTCCCGCAAAGGCGCAATGTCCCGTTTGGACTTGAATCATTGCCTAGTTTGGAATCCAGTCTTGCCGCGTTGCTATTTTTGACCGCGGGAACGCATGCGGCCGCGCAGGATACGCTGCCGGTGCCGGATATGGGCCCTTCGGTCGCGATCGACGCGGACGGTTTTCGCCTGTCCCAGCGTTTCACCGAACCCAGCGTAATCATCGGCGGCAACATCACGGTCGACTATGAACTCGAAAACCGAGGCGCCGGCGCGAGGTCGGGCATCGCCCTGGAAATCTATTTTCTGCTGGAGAACACCAGCCTGGTTTCCGCGCCGAGCCAGTGCCGCCGGCAGCCGAGTCTTTCGGGGCAGGAGATTCTCTATTGCGAACTCGGCGATTTTTCCGCGGGGAGTCGCAGATCCTTTTCGGTTACGGTGGCGACGTCGGAAAGCAGCCGCCCGGCCGTGGTCGCTTCCGCGCTGGTCGGCGACTTGCGGGTGGATTCGTCGGCGCCGGTCGTTCACGACACCCTCAGCGATAATGATGGCGACGGGGTCAGCGATTTCATCGAGACGCTGCGCCGCACCGATCCCGGCGACGCTTCTTCGGTTGACGATTCGATTGCCGCAATCGATCTCATGGCCCTGTATACGCCGGCCGCCGCCAGGCTGTATCCGGCGAGCATCGAGAATCGAATAAACGGTTTCGTAAACGCGGCCAACGGCGCCTTGTACAACAGCGAAGCGCGAATTCGCCTGCGGCCGATACATTTCCAGTTCGTCCCCTATGCCGAAAGCGGAGACGCGAACCGCACGTTGACCGAATTGATGAGCGGATCCCATCCCGCCTTTGCCGGTGTCGTGGAGTTGCGGCAGCGCTATGGCGCCGACCTCGTGGTGCTGTTCGACGCTGCCGAAAGCGAAGCGAGATGCGGTCTGGCGCCGATAGGCGGATTCGGCATGCAAGGCGACTTCAGCGACCCGGCGGAAATGGCCCTGGGCTACGCCTGGGTCGCCGCCGACTGCGCCCAGGACCTGGTGCTCGCCCATGAAATCGGACACAACATGGGTCTGACCCATTCGCACCGGGAAGACGGCTACGGCGGCACTTTCGATTTTGCGACCGGCTATGGAGTAGATGAGGAATTCGCCACGGTCATGGCGACTCCCTCAAGGTTTTCCGTGCCGAACCGAACTTCGATTTTCTCCAACCCCGATCTGCAATGCGGAGAATCCGCCTGCGGCCGTCCGCAAAACGAAGACATGGGCGCCAACGCGACGGCGACTCTCAACATCGTGGCGCCCCAGGTCGAGTCATGGCTGCCCCGGACCATGCCCGACCTGCCTTTCCTGCATGGACGGAGCCTCATCGCCGGGTCTACGTCCGCGCGATTGGCCCTGGCCGGCCAGATCAACGATGAACTCGGCTACACCGAAAGCGCCGGGTCCGGCGATGTGCTGCGCCTGGTGGCGGAAATCGAGGTGGATCCGCAGCACATCGGGCTGACGGGGTCGTTCCATGTTCTCATCACCGCGGATTCGCGCGAGTTCCATCAACTCGATCGGGAAATCGGCCTCACCTTGTGGGACGGGACCCTGGGCGGACTCAGGCCTGCCACGTCCGAACGCGCCCTGCGGCCGGTCGAGCGATTCCACATCGTCGACAATTACGAGGTCGCCGCCAATCTGCGCGGCATCGAAATCCAGATCTATCTCGCCTATCAGATCCCGGGCGAAATCATCTATCTGCACCAGCCCCTGCGCCTGCGTTTTACGGACTGACCGCGGCGGCATCGAGCGTCCGCAATAGTCTCGCATGCTATACTCCGTGCCCCTTGGCGGCTTCCCCGCGGCCGGTTCGGTTTGGCGACATGGCGGAATTCACCAGCATCGGCGCGATAGGACGGTCCGGCCACAACGGCGCCGTGGAAACGCTGCAACGGCTGATTTCTTTTCTCGAAGGCAAGGACCGCAAGATTATCTTCGACGACGTTACCGCCGGCATGATGCAATTGCCGAAGGAGCGGGCAGTGCCGGTGGAGGAACTGGCGAGCCATTGCGATCTCGTCATCGTCGTCGGCGGCGACGGCAGCCTGCTGCACGTGGCGAAGCATGTCTTCGATACGCCGGTGATCGGCGTCAATCGCGGCCGCCTCGGCTTTCTGACGGACGTGCTGCCGGACGAACTCGAACAACGCATCGGCGAAGTCCTCGATGGCAATTTCGTCAGCGAGGACCGGTTTCTGCTCGACGCCGAAGTGGTCCGGGAAGGCAGCAGTGAGGCGGTCGGCCGCGCCCTGAACGATGTCGTGCTGCACCCCGGAAAGGCCGCGCAGATGATTTCCTTCGAATTATTCATCGACGGGCAATTCGTATATAGCCAGGAATCCGACGGACTCATCGTGGCGACGCCGACCGGTTCAACGGCTTACGCGCTTTCCGCCGGTGGGCCGATCATGCATCCCCGGCTTGACGCGCTCGTGCTCGTGCCGATGTATCCGCATTCGCTGAGCAGCCGCCCCCTGGTGGTGGACGGCGGCAGCGAGATCCGCCTGGTGGTCGGGGCGAAGGAAGAACTTGAGCCGCAATTGAGTTGCGACGGGCAGGTGCGCTATACGGCCCGCGCCGGCGACGAAATCTTCGTGCGCAAGAATGCGACTTTTCTCAAATTGATCCATCCCCTCGACTACACCAGTTACCAGGCCTGCCGCAGCAAGCTCGGCTGGGGCAGCCGCCTGGCCAACTCCATCCGGGCAGATGATTAAGGCTG
The DNA here is from genome assembly GCA_028279115.1 of Pseudomonadales bacterium. Classification (GTDB taxonomy): domain Bacteria; phylum Pseudomonadota; class Gammaproteobacteria; order Pseudomonadales; family Pseudohongiellaceae; genus UBA9145. Next base: position 21,937 of record JANQSV010000025.1, on the reverse strand, counting down.
CCAGTCTGCCGATCGATGTCGATCTGCTCGCTTTCAGCCAGGCGCTTACGCACCAGGGCGTGCGGCATCGCATCATCGAGGAATCGGGCCGGCAGGTGATCTGGACGCCGACCGAATGGGAATCGCGCATGGTTCGCGACGCCCTGGCGCAATGGAGCGAACTCGAGCGCGACCAGCAAGCGCCCGAGCCCACAAGACAACCCCTGTTCCGACCCGGCCGAATGCTGAACGCCTTCGTGCGTGAAGTATGGCTTTGCCCGATCACGATCTCGCTGATGCTCGCCTGCGCGCTGGTCGCGGTGTTCAGCCGGCTCGGCATGCAGGTCTGGCGGGTGGACTTCCTGTTCTATCCACTGTTGGCGCCCGACAGCCTCGGCGCATTGCTCGGCGATATCGTCAATCCGGTGCTGATGGCGCGCACGCTGACGCCGATGTTTCTGCATTTCGGCGAATTGCACCTGGTCTTCAACATGTTGTGGCTATGGTATTTCGGCCGGCAACTCGAGCCGCGGCGGCCGCGCTGGCTCTACCCGGCCGCGATTCTGTTCACGTCGTTCACCGCCAACACGGCGCAATATCTGCTTGGCGGCGGCAACAATTTCGGCGGCATGTCCGGCGTGGTTTACGGCCTGCTCGGCTTCGCCTGGGTAATGCAGAAGATGCTGCCCGGCGACAGGCCGATTCTCAGCGACCAGATGTTCATGGTTTTCGTATTCATGCTCGTGGCGATGGAGTTGCTCGCCTCGTCCTGGATCGCCACCGCGGCGCATATCGGCGGATTGCTCGCGGGACTGTTCCTCGGTATTGTTGTGGCGGCTGCAATGCGCAGACGCGGAACCGCCCGCGGCGGGGGACTCGATAACTGACATGCTCGATCTACAGGACAATGCGCTTCGCACCGTAGCCTGCGGCACCATGCGCAAAATGGAAAGCCGCCTTGAAGACCCGGTTGCCTACAGCATGGTGCTTTCCGACGAGCGGGCGCCGCTTAACGCGATGCTCGGCCAATCGGTGCAACTCGCCTGGACCGGCCGCATCTTCTGCGTTCATTGCGGCCGCAAAACCGCCAAGAGTTTCAATCAGGGCTATTGCTACCCCTGTTTCCGCAAGCTCGCGCAATGCGATTCCTGCATCATCCATCCGGAAAAATGTCATTTCGACCAAGGAACCTGCCGCGAACCCGACTGGGGCGAGCGCGTCTGCATGCGCGACCATATCGTCTATCTCGCCAATTCCTCCGGCCTCAAGGTCGGAATCACGCGTTCCGTGCAAGTGCCGACCCGCTGGATCGACCAGGGGGCGACCCAGGCGCTGGCGATCATCCGCGTCCGCAGCCGCATGCAATCGGGCTATCTCGAAGTGCTGTTCAAGCAGGAAGTGGCCGACAAGACCAACTGGCGCGACATGCTCAAGGGCACCGCCGAGCCCCTCGATCTGCTCGCGGAGAAAGAGCGTCTGATCGAAACCTGCAAGACCGGCATCGACGATCTCTCCGAGCGCTTCGGCTTCTTCGCCATCAGCGTCCTGACCGGCCTCGATCCGGTGGAAATCCGCTACCCGGTGCTCGAACATCCGGCCAAGCTCAATTCCTTCAATTTCGACAAGGAACCGTTGGTCGGCGGGATCCTGCAAGGCATCAAGGGCCAATACCTGATCTTCGACCAGGGCGTGATCAACCTGCGCCGCTTCGCCGGCTACGAAATCGAACTGCGGCTCCCTGGAGAATGAAAGCTCCTGACCGCAGAAAATGGACGTGGCTCGTCTTTGGGTTGGCATGCATCGTCATCGCCACTGCGGCGACCGGGGTGTACGCTCCCTGGGACCGAGTTGCCGGAGCGTTCGATCAGGCCGCTGAACCCGACTACTACCTCTGGGCTTGGCGGCGCGAAGAGGATCTTTCGTTCATCGATCCGAGTCGGGTCAAAGTGGCCCTGTGGACCGCCACGATCACCCTCGATCACGACGACTTCATTGTCGAATATCGGACCAACAAGGTCACTTATCCGAGCGAAGCGGAGATCACGAGCGTTGTTCGTCTCGAAGCTACCGGAGTCCCCGGCGCGGCTACAACAGCGCGTCTGGCCGATGCGATCATCGGCGTCGGCCGTCCGTTCGGGCCAGTGGAATATCAGCTCGATTTTGACGCGGTGCTGTCGCAACGCGCCTTCTACCGGCGCTTGCTTGAGGAACTGCGGGTACGCACCGGCGGTGCGAGGCTATCGATTACCGCGTTGGCTTCGTGGTGCTTCCACGACAACTGGACCGAAGGGCTTCCGGTCGATGCGGTCGTGCCGATGATCTACCGCATGGGGCGTGAAGGAGACGCCATACGCCACGCGCTGTACGCCAGGCGGGAATTTCCCAATCCCATTTGCGCCGGCAATATCGGCTATTCCTCCGACGAACCTTTGGCGCCGGTCGATGGCCTGAGCAGGGTGTTCCTGTTCGTTCCTGAACCGTGGACGGAACTTCAATTCACAAATCTCGTCCAACAAGTGGAGGCACTGCAATGAAACGATTACTGGGAACAGCGCTGTTGATTCTGGCTTTCGCATGGCCAGCGTCAGCATCCGGACCGTATTACTACGTAACACGCTTCGTTGACCCGATTGATATGGATGATGTGATCGCTGGCAATTTCCCGGATCGGATCAACTCCTACGACGTCTATTACCCGCTCATCGTCTATCTCCACTTGAACGGTCGATTCACGGACGATCACGCCGCTCTCTTCCAGTTGAAATACACCCCGCCCGCGCAAGCCGAAGACTACGAGGAGAATTTCTGGCGCATAGCGCGTGAAGAAGGCTACGAACCCCCAGCGGGGTTCAGGACAATGAAGCTGTTTTCCCGTGAAATTACAGACCCTGGCGACCCGGGCAATTCCCGCACGATCTCGAACTACGTCGACAACTGTCAACACGATGCCTTCAAGACTGCCGGGGAAACTCTCTCGGACAGGAAATCGCGATACGGCTCCGGTTCCGTCGAGTTGTCGCGGTGGCTCGAAGCGCAGGTCCAGGTATTCGCCCAATGCAGCGGCGCAACAGCCTTCGTCCCGCTAGAGGAACCGGCGTCGAATTGGCTGCCATTGGAACAGCACGACCGGCGCTATCAGACCGCCGCCGCCTACTTTTATGACGGTCAGTATCTCGAAGCCGCATCGCGCTTCGAAGAGATTGGCCAAAACGCCGATTCGCCCTGGCAAGACCTTGGCCGCTACCTTGTCGGACGCGCTCTGGCGCGCGAGGCGATCGTAAACGAGAACGATCCGGAGCGACACCTCGAATTGTCGCTGAATGCCTATCGGGAACTGGCCAATGATCCCGAGTATCTCGCGGACTTTCCTTCCGTGTCGGGTCAAATTCTCCACATTCGCACAAGGATTGACTCCGCCGCGGTCCGGAGTGAAATCGAACAGCGGATATTCGACGACCCGGCGAGCATGTCCGCGCTAGACCTGCACAACTACTACTACCTGACGCGAAGGGTCAGGCCCACGGCAGGGACGACGGATTATACGCGCTGGGTCTGGTACGCCACGAATGCCCGGACTACTCCTGAGGAGGTAGTCGAGCAGTGGCGGGCCGAACAGTCTCCGGCTTGGTTGTATATCGCGCTGACCCGGGCAAACTCAAGTCTGGACGAGTCGACGTTGGCTGAACTCCTGCAGGCGGCGGAAGCGCTCCCCGACAACTCCCCGAGTTACTTGAAAATACTCATGCAAAGAATCCGCATCTTGGGACTTCTGGGCCGGGTCGATGACGGTCTGCAACTCGCCGAGGAGGCGATTGGCAGCGGTCTCGACAGGTCGTCGGTCAACCGTGTTCGCCTCGCGGCGGCCGAAATTACATTGACATGGCCGGACTATTTCCGCTGGGCGTCACTCAAGCCCCTCTCGCTTCCGTGGTCGGACGATTTTGCCCGCCAACTGCCGTCCAACTTCCATCGGATCACCGGGGACACCACGCTGTTCAGCTACGGCACCACCAATCTGCTGAACACGTATTTCACTTCCTCAATGATCGAGGAGGTCATCGACGCACCAAGCTTGAGCGATTTCCAACGCGGACGATTGGCCATCGCGGGATGGACGAAAGCGATGCTCGCCGACGACCTGGAGTCGGCATTGAGGCTATCGGCCCAAATCCGTCTGCACGCCCCGTGGTTGGCTGACGAACTGGAAGGATTCGAGCAAGCTCAAGACAAGCACTTCGAAGCCGCCAGGATCGTCTTCGATTATCCGGCATTCTCGCCATGGCTGGAGAATGGCGTCGGGCGGGTCCATGGAACGAGTTCACGATACCGGCAAACGCCCGATCACGTTACCTTCGACAGATCTAGCGCCTGGTGGTGCTCCTGGAGGTACGGCTATCGGACTAGCGACGAGGTGCTCCAGAGCCCCCGTTTTTCCCGCTATTCCGATGAGGAACTATCAGCGATCAGGGAGGTTGGCGAGTCCCGGGAGACGGCGGCAACCACTTCGTTCGGCCCGCACGTGATTCGCTACGCGCGCGAGAATCTCGACGACCCGCGCGTTCCACGCACCCTGCATCGCCTGGTATTCGCTACCCGCTATGCTTGCCCAAGTTCGCCCGGCAATATCTCCCAGGCGGCGTTTGCCTTGCTGCACGAACATTTTCCAGAAAGCGAGTGGGCGGAGAAGACGCCCTACTGGTATGGCGAGCTCGATTGAGAAAGCGACGAATATCACCAAAGCCGGCGGACGCCGTAGTTTTCGAAAATCGTTTCGTTTGAAGCCAGCGCCAGGTCGCGGGACAAGGCCTGGGCCATCAATACTCTGTCGAAGGGGTCGCGGAGAGGGCTCGGCAGCGACCCGTCGCGAGAGAGCTGGAAGTTTGATCAGCCCGGGAATTTCGACAAGCTGTGGATGGAAGGAGCGAAGCGAATGGAATTCAAGGGGATTCCCAGAGAGCAAGCTCCTCTTCCGGCAAGGGATCGAAAAACTCGTCACCGGGAGCAATTTGCTCCTTCATTGAACCAAATACGCGCTTGTTCGGGTTCTGCAGACGCACGATTCGGACAACCGGTACGCCATGCCGGGTGATGACCACGTCCTTTCCTGATTCGGTCAGGGCAAGCAGGCAAGAGAATTTTTTCTTTGCTTCACTGATAGAAACCGTGACCAATTTGAAATAATCCAAGATGTGTTTCGTCAAGAGTATGGCTATTGCGTGAATGCGTCCAGCTTGTGGATCAGTCAATAATAGCGCCACTTCCCTGAATACAGGCTGTTACAATCGGCCGCATTCCCACTACACTACATCGCAAGGGTCTGCGGTGCGGCAGTGGGGCACCGATTCAGGCCCCGAGGACCCAACAACGAATGAAAGACGCACAGGCACGCACTACGTATCTGCATGACTATCGGCCGCCGCCGTTCACCATCGAAAGCACGGAACTCGATTTCGACCTGTACGAGACCCATGCGGTGGTGGAGGCGAAACTGCAATTCAGGCGTAATCCGGATTTCAGCGGCGCGGACGAGGACATGCTGGTCCTGCACGGACGCGAACTCCTGCTTGAGGAATTGCGAATTGACGAGCGGGTGCTGGACGCTGCCGATTTCGCGCTCGAAGAGGAAACCCTGCGGATTCCGAACTTGCGTTCGCTGGCGTCCGGCGGCGCCGACCGTTTCACGCTTTATTGCCGCACCCGGATCGAGCCGCAGAACAATACCGCCCTGGAAGGCCTGTACAAGTCGCGCAAGATGTTCTGCACGCAATGCGAGGCGGAGGGATTTCGCCGCATCACCTGGTACCTCGACCGACCCGACGTGATGTCGAAGTTCACCACCACGATCCGGGCCGAACGCGACAGGTATCCCGTGTTGCTGTCCAACGGCAATTGCGTCGCCGAGGGCGACTGCGAGGATCCGGCGCGGCATTGGCGCACCTGGGAGGATCCGTTCCCCAAGCCGAGTTACCTGTTCGCGCTGGTGGCCGGAGATCTCGTCAGTCTCGACGACGGTTTCACGACGGCCTCGGGCCGCGAAGTGCAATTGTGCATCTTCGTCGAGCCCAAGGATCTCGACAAATGCGATCACGCCATGGTCTCGCTGAAAAAGGCGATGCGCTGGGACGAGGAAAAATACGGGCGCGAATACGATCTCGACGTCTTCATGATCGTCGCGGTCGACGATTTCAACATGGGCGCGATGGAAAACAAGGGTCTGAACATCTTCAATACCTCATGCATCCTGGCCAATTCCGCGACCCAGACCGACTGGGCCTTCCAGCGCGTGGAAGCCGTGGTCGCCCACGAATATTTCCATAACTGGTCGGGCAACCGCGTTACCTGCCGCGACTGGTTCCAGTTGAGCCTCAAGGAAGGGTTTACGGTTTTCCGCGACAGTGAATTCAGCGCCGACATGAATTCGCGCACGGTCAAGCGTGTGCAGGACGTGGCCTTTCTGCGCTCGGTGCAATTCGCCGAGGACAGCGGCCCCATGGCGCATTCGGTGCAGCCCGATTCCTACATGGAAATCTCGAATTTCTATACCGTCACGATTTACGAGAAAGGCGCCGAAGTCGTGCGCATGATCAGCAATCTGCTCGGTCCCGAACGCTTCCGCGCCGGCGCCGACCTGTATTTCGAGCGGCACGACGGGCAGGCGGTGACGATCGAGGAGTTCGTCGCGGCGATGGAAGAAGCCGGAGGAATCGATCTGCGGCAGTTCCGCAACTGGTATCGCCAGGCCGGCACGCCATTGCTCGAAATCGAAGGCCGTCACGATGCGCAGCGGCAACGTTTCGAATTGCGCGTGCGCCAGTCCTGCCCGCCGACGCTCGGCCAGGAGAGCAAGAACCCGTTTCATATCCCCTTGCGTATGGGCCTGCTCGACCCGGCGGGCGATGAGATTCCGTTGCGTTTGCAGGATGAACCCGCGGCAGCCGGAACCGACCGCGTACTGGCGGTCGCCGGGCCGGAGCAGACGTTCGTGTTCGAGGACGTGGCCGAGCCTCCCGTGCCTTCGCTCTTGCGCGGTTTCAGCGCGCCGGTGCGGCTCAAGTACGACTACAGGCCCGAAGACCTGCTGTTCCTGATGAGCCATGACAGCGACGGCTTCAATCGCTGGAACGCCGGCCAGGAACTGGCCTTGATGCTCATGCGGGAATTGCAGGACGAATTCCGCGATGGCGGGAAACTGCGCTTGCCGGAGATTCTGTGCGAGGCGCATGGAAACGTACTCGGCGAGGCGGTCGCTTCCGGGGCGGCAGCGGACCGGGCCATGCTCACCGAACTGTTGCGCCTGCCGGCCGAAAGCTATCTGATCGAGCAGGCCGAAACCGCTGATGTTGAGGCGATTCATGCGGTGCGGGAATTCCTGCTTGATGGACTCGCCGAGTCCCACCGGAAGTTGCTGGCGGAACTGTTCGAGAGCATCCCAGCCACCGGCGATTATCGGGCCGACGCCGAATCGATCGCCGCCCGGTCGTTACGAAATCTTGCCCTGTCGGCCCTTGTCCGAACCGGCGAGCAAAAATGGCTCGAACGCTGTCGGCGCCAGTTCGAGCAGGCCGGCAACATGACCGACCAGTTCGCCGCCTTGCAGATTCTTACTCACAGTCGTGCGGGCGAGGGTGCTTACCAGGCGGCGCTGGCCGAATTCCACGAGCGATGGCGCGACGAGCCGCTGGTGGTCGATCAATGGTTCGGCCTGCAAGCGACCCGTCCCCATCCGGGCGCCCTCGCGCGGGTGCGCGAGTTGTTGCGACATCCCGACTTCGAGATCCGCAATCCGAACAAGGTGCGCGCGGTGATCGGCGCCTTCTGCGGCCAGAACCACGTCAATTTCCACGCTGCCTCCGGCGCGGGCTACGAATTCCTCGGTGAACAGGCCATGCAACTCGACGCGATCAATCCGCAGATCGCAGCGCGGCTGATCACCCCGCTGACGCGCTGGCGCAAGTTCGACGCCGAACGCCAACGGATGATGCGCGAACAACTGCGCCGCATCGGCGACCGCGAAGGCGTCTCCAGGGACGTCAGCGAAATCGTAGTCAAGTCCGTTGACTAGGCTTGGTAAATGATCTGATTCCTGGGCAATCTCCCTAACGACGGGCTTGACGGTCTGAATCCTTTACGCGTTTAGTGGCAGAGATTACTATGGGCGCACATGATACGAAGCTTCAAGGATCGGAAGACGCAGCAGTTCTTCGAGGGTAAGCGCGTTGCGGCGTTCCAGGGTTTTGCCGATCAGGCTACGCGCCGTTTGATCGTGCTGGACAATGCTGGAACCTTGGGGGATCTTTCCGCGTTGCGGAGCAACCGGCTCGAATTGCTGCGGGGCGACCGTGCCGGTCAGCACAGCATCCGAATCAACACGCAGTGGCGTGTGTGCTTTCGTTGGATGGACGATGGGCCGCATGATGTGGAGATCGTCGATTATCACTGAGGGAATCTGACATGAACGCAAAGAATGGCATGAGACCGGTTCATCCCGGCGAAATCTTGCGCGACGAACTCGAAGAGCTTGGGCTGTCCGCCAACGCACTGTCGAAGGCGCTGGGCGTGTCGGTGAACCGAGTGACAATGATCCTGAGCGGTCGACGGGGTGTCAGTGTGGATACGGCCCTGCGTCTGGCGCGGTATTTCGGAACGACGCCACAATTCTGGCTAAACCTGCAAAAGTCATGGGAGCTTCGCCAGGCGGAGATTCAGATCGGACGCACCATCGCGAAACAGGTTACGCCTCGGCAGTCCGCGGCGTAGGAAAACGCAGAATATTGGCTTTTCAGTCGCTGATGCTCTTGGCACTCAAGGCGCTCGCCTCGTTCATACAATATTCGGGTTAATTACCAGCGATACGGAGGAGAAACACCGATGGCTGAGGAAGTCAAGAAGTCGCCTCGCTGGTGGGAGTTCTACTTCGTCCGGTACTTCGTGGGCACGGTCGTTGGATTCGTGATCGTTGTTTTCCTGCTCTTCGAATCGACGTCGCCACTCAATGGGAGCAACTTCCTCGGGAAGGCCACTATCCAGGATTTGACTGGGGCAAACGTGTTGTTGCTTTCCGGTGTTGGGCTGGCCTTCTGCTACATTTCCAGTGCGCCAATCTTGGTGTTTCACGCGCTTCGCAGTGCATATGAATATCCCGAGAAGTGGTGGCAGAGAACAATTTTCGGTCCAGTCTTGGTGGTAATTGCTTCGGTCGCAATCGTGTTGATGGCTGTAGCGAAGTTATCTGGATATGACCTCGGTCCAACTCTTGCCTATGTTTTTGTTCTTGCTGTCGTTGCCGTCCAGGTGTACTTGTACTGGAAGATATTTTGTGGAGGTAAGCCTGCGGATAAATTCTACGACCGGTTGACGGAGTGCCGCGCCAAGGCTGGATCTGAAGATGTCGAATACATGGAGTCTTACAGGCACCTGCGGGAGCATGGGAACGCATTCTTGATACTTGTCTTCGAGTCAGGCTTGGGGGCGTCGATGTACCTCATGGATACGAGCGGGCATGCATTAGCTACGGTACTTCTGTGGATTGTACCAGCCCCATTCGTTTGGTTTGTAGCCACCCACTTGGAATACAAGTTCACTGAGCGTGAGCCCAGAGATGCTGGCAGCTAACCAATCGTTGCAGCGGACATTTGACCCACGTCCCGCGCTTGCCTGTTTCGTCGCAGTACGGACGTGGCACGACTCCATGGATGACAACATGACCCCGGAGAAGCGGCTTGAGTATTACCGCGAGCGAAATTCGTTCATCATCAAATTCTGTCAGGAATTTGGCGAGGGCATTCTCTTTTTGGTCCTAATCATGGTGTTTGTCACCAGTTGCAGTTATTTCGTATCGTCGACAGAACTGCCATATCGAGCGGTGATTGCCCCATGACCGCAAATTTACCCGTTCAGAATTGCGATAACTGCAAATTCAGTGCGCCTCATTAAGATTCGCATTCGGAAGAACCAGATGAATTCATGGTCAGATGCAGGCGCTACCCGCCGCAACTCGTCAATCCGCTTTTCATCAATGAATCGCGTATTACGGAGTTTCCGCTAGTCTTGAAACACAGTTGGTGCGGAGAGTGGCAGACCCAGCCCGAGACCTCCCCCTATGCCTAGACCACCGACACAGATAAAAGAGCGAGACCTGAAAGGCTGCAAAACGCCCGAACAACTTGTCCGGACGCTGTTCAGGCCGCTACGGGCGGATCGCGAATACAACCTGTGAATATAATTCCTGAACAGTTCCATGGATCGAATTTTTCGGCGAGGGGCTACGCGACTTCGGCGATATTGGTCAGCGGGATCGACTTGGCTCGTTCCGCGGCTTCCATGAAGGATTCGATCTCGTTGAAGTTGAGATAGCGGTAGATATTGTCCGCCATGGTGTCGATCGGCTTCATGTGCGCCATGTATTCGTCCATGGTCGGAATCCTGCCTAGCGCCGCGCTGACCGCCGACAGTTCCGAAGAAGCGAGGAATACGTTGGCGCCTTGTCCAAGCCGGTTCGGAAAGTTCCGGGTCGAAGTCGAGACGACCGTCGAATTCGGCGCCACCCGGGCCTGGTTGCCCATGCACAGCGAGCAGCCCGGCAGTTCGGTGCGCGCGCCGGAAACGCCGAAAATGCTGTAAACGCCTTCGCTGATCAACTGGTGTTCGTCCATTCGGGTCGGCGGCGCGATCCAGAGTCGGGTCGGCAAGGGCGGCTCCACGCGCTGCAGCACTTCGCCGGCGGCGCGGAAATGGCCGATATTGGTCATGCAGGAACCGATGAACACTTCGTCGATCTTCGTTCCCGCCACCGCGGACAGCGGCTTGATGTCGTCGGGGTCGTTCGGACAGGCGAGCAGTGGTTCGGTGATCTCGTTGAGATCGATTTCGAGCACCTTGTGATATTCGGCGTCCGGGTCGGGCTGCAGCAAGACCGGATTCTCCAGCCATTCCTCCATCTGCCGCGTACGCCGTTCGAGCGTGCGCGCGTCGCCGTAACGATTGTCGATCATCCAGCGCAGCAAGGTGACGTTCGACTTGAGATATTCGATGATCGGCTCCTCGTCGAGCAGGATCGTGCAGCCGCCTGCCGAGCGCTCAGCGGAGGCGTCGGATATTTCGAAAGCCTGCTCGACTTTCAATTTGGGCAGGCCTTCGATTTCCAGCACCCTACCGGAGAAGATGTTCTTCTTGCCTTTCTTGGCGATGGTCAGGTCGCCGGATTGAATCGCCGCATAGGGAATCGCGTTGACGAGGTCGCGCAAGGTGATGCCCGGCTGCATTTCGCCCTTGAAACGGACGAGTACCGACTCCGGCATATCGAGCGGCATGACGCCGGTGGCGGCGGCGAAGGCGACGAGCCCCGAGCCGGCCGGGAAGGAAATGCCGATGGGAAAGCGGGTATGCGAGTCGCCGCCGGTGCCGACGGTGTCCGGCAGCAACATGCGATTCATCCAGCTATGGATGATGCCGTCTCCGGGGCGCAGGGAAACGCCGCCCCGGGTCTGGAAAAAACTCGGCAGCGAGTGCTGGGTCTCGATATCCACCGGCTTGGGATAGGCCGCCGTGTGGCAGAAGGATTGCATCACCAGGTCGGCGGAAAAGCCGAGACAGGCCAGATCCTTCAATTCGTCCCGGGTCATCGGGCCGGTGGTGTCCTGGCTGCCGACGGTGGTCATGTGCGGCTCGCAATAGCTGCCGGGACGCACGCCTTCGACGCCGCAGGCCCGGCCAACCATCTTCTGGGCGAGGGTATATCCCTTGTCCGATTCCTGGCCGGTCACGGGTGAGCGAAAGGCGTCGCCCGGCGGCAGTTCGAGCGCGGCGCGCGCGCGGCCGGTCAATCCGCGGCCGATGATCAGCGGAATCCTGCCGCCGGCCTGGACTTCGTCGAGCAGGACCTCGGTTTTCAGTTCGAATTCGCTCAGCAATTCGCCGCTGGCGTGGTCGTGAATCGTTCCCGCATAGGCGTCGATGTCGATGACATCGCCGGTATTGAGCCTGTCGACATCGCATTCGAGCGGCAGGGCGCCGGCGTCTTCCATGGTGTTGAAGAAGATCGGCGCCATCTTGCCGCCGATGCAGACGCCACCGGAGCGCTTGTTGGGAACGTGGGGAATATCGTCACCGATGTGCCAGAGCACCGAATTGGTGGCGGATTTGCGCGACGATCCGGTACCCATGACGTCGCCCACGAGCACAACCGGATGGCCGCTCTTTTCCAGTTCGTCGATCTGTTCCACCGCGTTCGTGACGCCCTCGCGGGGATTCTTGTACATCGCCAGGGCGTGCAGCGGAATATCGGGACGCGACCAGGCGTCCTGGGCCGGAGAAAGATCGTCGGTATTGGTTTCGCCGGGCACCTTGAACACGGTCATCGTGAGCTTTTCCGGCAAAGGCGGACGCGAGGTGAACCATTCGGCGTCGGCCCAGCTTTGCAGGACGCGCCGGGCGTGTTCGTTGCCCTTGTTGGCGCGTTCCTCGATATCGTGAAAGGCGTCGAAAATCAGCAGGATGCGGCTCAATTCGTCTGCGGCGGCCGCGGCCGTTTCGGCATCGTCGAGCAGCTCGACGAGAGTCGAGACGTTATATCCCCCAAGCATCGTGCCGAGCAGTTCCACCGCCTTGCCGCGGTCGATCAGGGGCGATTCCGCCTCGCCGCGGGCGATCGCGGACAGAAAACCCGCCTTCACATAAGCGGCTTCGTCAACGCCGGGCGGAACCCGGTTGGAAATCAGGTCGAGCAGGAATTCTTCTTCCCCGGCAGGCGGATCCTTGAGCAACTCCACGAGTTCGGCGACTTGTTGGGCGGAAAGGGGAAGGGGAACGATGCCGAGTTCGGCCCGTTCCGCGACATGCTTTCGATACGCTTGCAACAAACTGAATTCCTCCAAATAACCAACCATTATAGGTCAATTAATTCCTGTTTGCGTCGAATCGTCGCCTTTGGCTGGCAGCGGGTACAGCGGACGCCGTAAATACATCCCTGTAGGCTCCGGGCTCGGCATCCTGCCTCGCACGCCCGCTGTACCCGCTGCCAGCCAAAGGCGTCTTACATCGTGCAGAACTCAGCAGCCGCTTTTCTCGCTAATTCGGTACAATGTCCGGGTCCAGTCCTTTGCGCCGGCGATGAAAGACGTCAAGACTCCCTGTATAGGTATCTGCTCCACCACTTCCCTGGGGGACCGCGTATGCCGGGGGTGCAAGCGTTACGCCGAAGAAGTGATCCACTGGAACGGCTACGACAGCGGCGCGAAGAACGCCGTGCTCGCGCGTATCGAGCGCCTGAATATCCAGATTCTCGAAACCCGCTTCAGCATCAGCGCGCCGGATCGCCTGCAGGCGGGCCTGCGCCGCCTGCGCATTCCCTGCAATCCGCAACAGTCGCCCTGGTGCTGGCTGCACAACCTGCTCAAGAAGGGCGTGGAAGAAATTGACGATCTCGACAGTTTCGGCGTGCGCCTGCTGCCGGAATACGCCGACCGGGATCTGTTCGAGCTTTCAATCCAGATCGAAGAAGAATTGTTGCAACTGGCCGAAGCCCATTTCGACCGCTACATCGCGCCTGTCCGGCGCAACGCGGCCGAAGTCGTCCCATAGCAGATTGATCGGCGCGGACAAGGCATGCTTCACCCCTGCAAGTGACCGTCAGTCGGGACGGTAGGGGCGAGGCATGCCTCGCCCGCAATGGGGAAGTTCCGCAACGTGAACCGGGCGCCGTCGATGGCGGCGTACCAGCCCTGGCGGTTCCAGTCGCCGAGGACGACCCGCAGGGCCGGTTCGTCTGGATTCGGCCCGGCTTCGGGCAGTTCGTGCATCGCGGGGCGGTGGGTATGCCCGTGCAGAATGCGATGGTGGCCGCTGTCGCGGATCAGATCGAGCACGGCGCCGTGATTGACGTCCATGATTTCGGCCGGTTTGCCCGCGGTGGCGACCTGGCTTTGTTCCCGGGCCCGGTCGGCCCATGCCTGGCGTTCGGCCAGCGGCCGCGCGAGGAATTCGCGCTGCCAGGCGGGATTTCTCACCATGCGGCGGAATTCCATGTAGTCGGTGTCGTCGATGCAAAGCGCGTCCCCGTGCAGCAGGAGCCAGTCCGCGCCATCGACTTCGAGTTCGAACGGTTCGGAGATGAGTTCGCCGCCGCAACGCGCGGCATAGTCGTCGCCGATGAGGAAATCGCGGTTGCCGTGCATGAGATAAACATTCACGCCGCGCGCGGCAAGCGCTTGCAGCGAGGCGGCGACCTCGTCCGCCAGCGCCGATTCGGCATCGTCGCCGATCCATAGTTCGAAAAGGTCGCCGAGAATGAAAAACCGCCGGCAAGCGGCGGGTACGGCCGCGACGAAATCTACGAACGCGCGCGTGATGTCGGGCCGCGATTCCTGCAAATGCAGGTCGGAAATGAGAATGACCGGCGAGTCGGGTACGGCTGGCGCCGCCATTCAGTCTGCTCCGGATTTGACCTTGGCCGACTCGATGACGATTTCTTCGACGGGCACGTCGCGATGACCCGCCATGGCCGTCGTCGCGCAGCCCTTGATTCGGTTGACCACGTCCATACCATCGACGACCTTGCCGAATACCGCATAGCCCCAGCCGTCGGGAGTCTGGTTGCGATGGTCGAGAAAGCCGTTGTCGGCGACGTTGATAAAGAACTGCGAGGTCGCCGAATGCGGGTCCGAGGTGCGGGCCATGGCGAGCGTGCCGCTCAGGTTCTTCAGGCCGTTATCGGCTTCGTTGCGGATCGGGGCGTTGCCGCGCTTGCCGCTGAGTCCGGAAGTGAAACCGCCGCCCTGGATCATGAAATCGTCGATCACCCGGTGAAACAGGGTGCCATCGTAAAAACCCTGTTCGACATAGTCCTGGAAGTTGCGCGCCGAGACGGGCGCCTTGTCGAAGTCGAGTTCGATGCGAATGGTTCCGAAGTTGGTTTGCAGCATTATCACGAAGTTGTCCTTGCTGTGGAAGAAGCGGGAAGGTCGCTATAATAGCCCGGCAGTTCTCATTTTGGCCACAGGCCCAATTCGGGAACCCCCACCGAATCCGCTTCACGGATTCGACTCCCCCGGAGGGGGAGTATTAAGTGCCGGCGTGGGATGTCGGGGAACCCAATACTCTCCCTCTGGGAGAGTCAAAACCGCGCAGCGGTTTTGGTGAGGGTGAAGAAGGACGCACGGAATCCGATCAGAATGCTATGAACGACTCGGAAAACAATCCCGCAACGGCGCCCGGCGCTGCCGAACCGTCCGGTTTCATCCGCCAGATGATTGCCCGGGATCTGGCTTCCGGCAAACACGGCGGCCGCGTGCATACGCGGTTCCCGCCGGAGCCGAACGGCTATCTGCACATCGGCCACGCCAAGTCCATCTGCCTCAATTTCACGCTCGCCGAGGAATTCGGCGGTCATTGCAATCTGCGTTTCGACGACACCAATCCGCTCAAGGAAAGCCAGGAATTCGTCGAAGCGATCCAGGAAAACATCCGCTGGCTGGGATTCGGCTGGCACGGCGAAGTGCGTTACTCCTCGTCGTACTTCGAGCAGTTGTACGAGTTTGCCAGGCAACTGATCCGCAAGGGTCGGGCCTATGTCTGCGCGCTGAGCCCGGAAGAGGCCCGGGAACATCGCGGCACTCTCACCGAGCCGGGCCGGAACAGTCCATGGCGCGAACGCGAACCGGAAGAAAGCCTCGATCTCTTCGCGCGCATGCGCGCCGGAGAGTTCAGGGACGGTGAATTGTCCCTGCGCGCCAGGATCGACATGGCCTCGCCCAACATCAACATGCGCGATCCGATCCTGTATCGCATTCGCCATGCCGACCATCACCAGACCGGCTCGCGATGGTGCATCTATCCGACCTACGACTACACCCATTGCATTTCCGACGCCATCGAGAACATCACCCATTCGCTATGCACGCTGGAATTCGAGGACCATCGCCCGCTATACGACTGGATTCTGCACAACCTCGACATCGAGTCCTTGCGCGCGGCCAGCGACCTGCGCGACTCGGACGTCGCCTACGTGCTGCCGGAACAGACCGAGTTCGCCCCGTTGCGGATCAGCTACACCATGATGGGCAAGCGCTACCTGCGGGCGATGGTGGATGAGGGCAAGGTCGACGGCTGGGACGACCCGCGCATGCCGACCCTCTCCGGAATGCGGCGGCGGGGTTATACGCCCGCTTCGATCCGCAATTTCTGCGAGGCGGCGGGCGTCGCCCGCAGCGAAAGCCTGGTCGATATCGGCATGCTCGAGCACGCGATCCGCGAGGATCTGGACCGGAACGCTCCCCGCGCCATGTGCGTATTGCGCCCGCTGAAAGTCGTGCTGAGCAATTTCGACGCGGAGCGGGTCGACCGGCTGCAAATGCCGCGCCACCCCAAGCGCGAGGACGCCGGCAGCCGCGAGGTACCCCTGACGCGTGAAATCCATATCGAACGGGAAGACTTCAGCGAGGATCCTCCGGCCGGTTTCAAACGGCCCATCCCGGGCGGAGAAGTGCGCCTGCGCGGCGCTTATGTCATTCGCTGCGACGAGGTGGTCCGGGATGCGGGGGGCGGAATCGCGGAACTCCGCTGCAGCGTCGATTTCGACACGCTGGGAAAACGTCCCGAAGGCCGCAAGGTGAAAGGCGTGATTCACTGGGTTTCCGCGGTTGAAGGGAAAGAAATCACCGTCAGGCTGTACGACCGCCTATTTTTGAGTGAGAATCCCGCGCCGAAAAGCGTGGAGGAAGTGTTCGACGGCATCAACCCCGATTCGCTCGTGCAACTCGACGGCTGCGTGCTTGAACCGGGCGCGTTCCCCGATGCGGCCGGCGATCATTTCCAGTTCGAACGCGTCGGCTATTTTTATCGCGACCGCAAGGCGCAGGCAGGCGGCGCCGCGGTCTTCAATCGCACCATCAGTCTGCGCGATAGCTGGACGGCGGGCGCCGCCGGCAGGTGACAACGGGGCAAGGTTCGGAAATTCAATGCTTTCGATCTACAACACCTTTACCGGCCGCAAGGAAGAATTCAGGCCGATCGAACCCGGCAAGGTGCGCATGTACGTCTGCGGGATCACCACCTATGACTATTGCCATCTCGGCCACGCCCGCTGCCTCGTGGCCTTCGACATCGTCGTGCGCTATCTGCGCTCGCGCGGCTTCGACGTCAACTACGTCCGCAACATCACCGACATCGACGACAAGATTCTCGCCCGGGCCGAGGAAAACGGAGAACTGTTCTCCGACCTGACCGAGCGTTTCATCGCCGCCATGCACGAGGACGAAAGAGCCCTCGGCATCCGGCCGCCGGACCTGGAGCCCCGGGCCACGGTCTACATGAACGAGATCGTCGCCATGATCGAAACCCTGGTGGATAGCGGCCATGCCTATCGGACCGACAATGGCGATGTCTATTTTTCGGTGCTGCGCTTCCCCGAATACGGACGGCTGTCAAACAAGAATCTCGACGAACTGCTCAGCGGCGCCCGGGTCGAGCCGGGCGAACTGAAACGCGACCCGCGCGACTTCGCCTTGTGGAAGGCATCGCCCGACGAAGGCGTCGGCTGGGATTCGCCCTGGGGTTACGGGCGGCCGGGCTGGCATATCGAATGTTCGGCCATGTCCTGCCGCACCCTGGGCGAGCATTTCGATATCCACGGCGGCGGCTCGGACCTGATCTTCCCCCATCACGAGAACGAGATCGCCCAGTCCGTCGCCGCCACCGGCGAGCCCTTCGCGAATGTGTGGATGCATAACGGGCCGCTGCGGATCGACAACGAGAAGATGTCCAAGTCATTGGGCAATTTCTTTACGGTGCGGGACGTGCTTTCCCGCCACAATGCCGAAGTTGTGCGGCAGTTCCTGATATCGAGCCATTACCGCAGCCCGCTGAACTATTCGGAACAGGCGCTTGCCCAGTCCGCGAGCGCGCTCAAGCGTCTTTACACGGCCTTGCAGGGGCTGGATACGGCGCAAGCGAGAGCGTTGGTCAACAGCCGCTTCGAGCGCGCCTTCAACGCCGCCATGGACGACGATTTCAATACCCCGGTGGCATTCCGCGCGCTGTTCGACCTGGCCCGCGAGATCAACCGGCTGAAAGCGGAAGAAGGCCGCTCCGCGGCGCAGCTCGGCCGGCTGCTCGTCAAGCTCGGCGGCGTACTTGGCATCCTGCAATCCGACCCGGAGGTTTTCCTGAAGGGCGCGGATTCGGAGCGGGTCGACACGGCGCGGGTGGAGTCCCTGGTCGCGGCGAGAGAAAAGGCAAGAGCGGAAAAGAACTGGCAGGAAGCGGACCGCATCCGCGACCAGCTCAGCGCCATGAACGTCGCAGTCGAAGACAGTGCGGAAGGCTCGCGCTGGCGCGTCGTGTCCAAGACGCCTGACTAGACGGCTGAGGCAATCTGACCTACAATTCCAAAGTTGGATGTTTGTATAGGTCTGAAGATATTTCTTGGAGTTGATCATGCCTGCTAAGAAGTCCGAAAAAGTGGCTATATCTCAACAAGAAGAAGTTGACCAAAACTATGAAGCATTTGTAGAAATGCTGCCAAAATTGATTGAAAAGAATGCCAACAGATTTGCCTTGATGCATGGAAGAGAAGTCGTGGCTTGCTTTGATACCAGCAGAGACGCGCTCGAAGCCGGCAAGAGACTTTTCGAAGACAAGTTCTTCTCGATACAGGAAATTACCAAGCGATCCGTTAACCTGGGGTTCTTTTCTCATGCCAGCAATATCGGGACAATTTGATTGGCAAGACGGGCTAAACCGAAGATTTCTGTCGATTCATACAGAAATCGAGGATTCGTAAGATGATTAAAAGGATCTATGTAGACAATTACAAATGTTTCGTGAACTTTGAATTGCGATTTGAGCCACTAACTTTGTTGCTAGGCAGAAATGGCGCAGGTAAGACTTCGGTCTTAGACATTATGTTTGCATTGCGTGAATTACTGAGTGGCCGAGTAAAAATTTCAGATGAGGGAATTTTTCCAGCAAATACGTTGACTGCTTGGCAGACAAATAGATTCCAGACATTCCAATTAGATACGGACGTCGATGGCGATGTTTTCTCATACCGACTCGTGGTGGAGCAAAATCAAGCGGAAAGAATGTTTCGAATAAAGGAAGAATCCCTTAAAGATGGAGAACGAAATTTTTTGTTCAACTGTCAATTGGGAGAAGTTCAGTTGTATCGAGATGATCTCAGTCCCGGTCCAAAGTATTCAGTTGATTGGTCGGAATCCGCTCTGGCGCGGATTCCTGCACGCCATGACAATACAAGGTTGACCAAATTCCTTGATTTTATGCGTGGTGTTGTCGTATGTGGGATGTATCCGGCGAGTTTCCAAGCGGAAATAGTGGAGTATGAAGAAATGCTCAATCGTGACGCAAGTAATTTTGCGTCTTGGTACCAACATCAACAATTGGAAAATCCTGACAGTATTGAAAAATTCAAACGAAAGTTGGAAGAAGTGATTGATGGGTTTGATAGTGCGAGGCTTGAAAAAACGGGTTCCAGCCGGAGAGCTTTTCGTATTTCTTTTCTGGAAGAAGGTAAGCAAAAGTACGAATTGTCTCTCAATGAGATCTCGGATGGTCAGAGAGCATTGCTCGCTTTGTATGCTCTAACGGAATTGTATTCGGGAACGAAAAATCCTCTTTATTTGGACGAGCCTGAAAACTATGTTTCATTGGCCGAAATACAACCTTGGCTCATCGAACTTTATGATCGATGCGGCGAATCGATTCCGCAAGCCGTCATCTGCTCTCATCATCCCGAGGTGATCAACTATTTGGGAAGCATACACGGTGTGCTGCTTAATAGAGAACAATCCGGTGCGACTAGAGTAAACGATTTATCAGACGTGATCAGCGGAGATGCAGAAGTGGGAATTACTTTGTCTGAAATCATTGCGAGGGGATGGGAGAATTGAGCCAAAGACGGGTTGGGATGGCAATACTTTGCGAAGATGAACAACAGGAGGTATTTTTCCGTAAGTTTCTTGAAGGCATGGGTTGGAATTTGCGTCAGCTCAGAATTGAAAAAGCACCGCCGGGAAAAGGGTCGGCAAAACAGTATGTGTCTGAACGGTATCCGATTGAGCTAAAAAAGTATCGGTCTAAGCGGAGTGCCATTAATATAAAATTGATCGTAATGATTGACGGGGATGCCGTTGGAATATCAGATAGTAAAGGGATGCTGAAAGAATCTTGCCGTAGAAATTCGGTTGATCCCAGGTCTGATGATGAGGCGGTAGCAATTTTGGTTCCAACTTGGAACATTGAATCCTGGCTGGCATATCTTGATGGTCAAGCGGTTGATGAGAATAACAGTAAATATCCGCGACTGGACAAACCCAGCCTTTGTCGGCGACATGCAAAGGCTCTGGCCGAAATGTGCCAGTCGAAGCAACTGCGCAATCCAGCCCCCAAATCCTTGCAGTTGGCCTGTGATGAGTACCAAACACGCATTGTTGAAAACAACTAAGATTTATTTTGTGTCGATTACGGATAGTACTCCGGGATGAAATTCTGGCTGGAGACCGGCGGACGCTCATAGTCGTCGTCCCCTGGGCGCTCTGGCAGGGATACGGACTCCGGCGTCAGATCCTCATACGGGATCAGGCTCAGCAGATGACGAATACAGTTGAGCCGCGCGTGTTCCTTGATTTCCGCGTTCACTACATGCCACGGGGCCTCGGCGATGTCGCAATGGGCGAACATTTCGTCCTTGGCCCTGGAATAATCGACCCAGCGAGCCCGCGCTTCGAGATCCATCGGGGATAGTTTCCAGCGTTTGTGGGGATTTCGTACGCGGGAGAGGAAACGCCGTTCCTGCTCTTCCCCGGAAATCGAAAACCAGTACTTGACGAGGACGATGCCGGCGCGCACGAGCATGCGTTCGAAGCGCGGACATTCTTCCAGGAATTCGCGATACTCGGCTTCGCCGCAGAATCCCATCACGCGCTCAACGCCGGCGCGGTTGTACCAGCTCCGGTCCATCAGCACCATCTCCCCGGCCGCCGGCAGGTGGGCCGCATAGCGCTGGAAATACCATTGCGAAGTTTCGCGTTCGCTGGGGGCGGGCAGGGCCACGACCCGGCATATCCGCGGATTGAGATACTCGGTAATGCGCTTGATGACGCCGCCCTTGCCGGCGGCGTCGCGGCCTTCGAAAATGACGACGACCTTCAGGCCCTGATGCTTGATCCAGGCCTGCAATTTCACCAGTTCCGTTTGCAGGCGGAAGAGTTCCGCAAGGTATGCATCGTTATCCATGCGATTCGATTTTTCGTTCTTCTGCGTATCGCTCATGCTCGTTTCCACACTTCGTTTCCGGCCGCCGCCGATTGACTGGAACAGGGTCGGCAAGTATCATTCCCGCCTTCGACGGCAGGTCCGATAACGTATCTTATCGGGGTATAGCGCAGTCTGGTAGCGCGCTTGCTTTGGGAGCAAGATGTCGGGAGTTCAAATCTCTCTACCCCGACCAAGTCCCGTTCCTTCTTCGTGGTGACCGTAGCTCAGTTGGTAGAGCCCCGGACTGTGACTCCGGTTGTCGTGGGTTCGAGCCCCATCGGTCACCCCATTTCCTTTAGCTATCTCGCGCCAGGGACGGCATGTACAATTCGCAAGACTACGCGCCCGTAGCTCAACCGGATAGAGCATCGGCCTTCTAAGCCGAGGGTTGCAGGTTCAAGTCCTGCCGGGCGCGCCAATTCAGAAAATCAGGCAGGGATTAAAAATGCTGGCGGTAATCGGGGGATCGGGTCTGGGTTCGTTGCGCGGGGAAGTGCGCGCGCTGGAAATGGAAACCATCGAGGCGATCCGGACGCCATACGGCGGGCCGGTGCAGGTCGATATCTGCCGGCTGAAGAATGTCAGGATCGCGTTTATACCGCGCCACGCGGCCGGAGACCGCGTTCCCGCCCACAAGGTCAACTACAAGGCCAATATCTGGGCGCTGCAAAGCCTTGGCGTCGACCGCATC
>JANQSV010000180.1 GCA_028279115.1 Pseudomonadales bacterium | reverse complement strand
TTCGATCCGCCGCCGTCGGGTGGCGGAGGGTTCAGCGGACGCCGTAAATACGGTCCAGCCGCCAAGCACAGCTTGGCTTCGTTCCGGATGCGCATGAAGCTGCGCTTCATAAACGCTTGCCTCCACCCCTGTAGGCTTCGGGCTCGGCGTCCTGCCTCGCACGCCCGCTGAACCCTTCGCCACCCGACAACGACTCACATCGTGCAAAATTAAGCCTTTTTCCGCTGTCATTCTGCGCGAAGCGAAGCGGAGTCGCAGAATCCACGTCCGACTTGCGAAGACTATCGCGATAGAGCAAAGTGACGCGCTACGATCTTCTCAAGGACTGGGTTGTCGCTCTGGGACTATCGACTGGAACCAATTTGGAGTAAAGGACAATGCGGGACAAGCTGCCGAGCCACACTTTTTCTTCCAATCTGCTTGAGCGCATTACAACGAACCCGAAGATTTGCCATGGTAGACCCTGCATACGGGGCCTGCGCTATCCTGTGGAAATGATCCTGGAACTGCTCAGTTCGGGAATAACGACAGATGAGATTCTCGCCGAATATGAAGATCTCGAGCGAGACGACATATACGCGGTATTAGCTTTTGCGGCGCGCCTGAGTCGAATCAAACGAGTGCAGGAAATCGCGTGATGAAGTCGCTTTTTGACGCTCAACTGCCTCAAGGGCTTGTGCGGATTTAAGCGAAGCAGGGCACGATGTCTTCCATATTCAATCGCATATTCCAATACCGCCAGCGCGAACAAAGGACGCCACGCGAAGACTACTTTACGGAAACGTTTGTTGCAGTCATCGAGAAGTACGATGAACTTCGCATTGCCTTGGCCGCATGGCTATCCGAGGTTGAGGACATACGGTCGGTGCGTATCGAAACTCAACAGTGGTTTACTGTTGCGGATAGTGGCGACAGCCGCAGGCCTGATATCTGGATGGAGGCGAAAGACGTCCATGGCGCACGCCACTGGATAATCGTGGAGAACAAGATCGACTCTGGTGAACGCAAGGGGCAGTTGACCGATTACGCCAAAATTCTTAAGGCAGAGCCGCGATTGGAATCGAGGAATTTGGTGTATATCACTAAGTACTCATCGGAAACGGTTTCTTATAGCCACGACGGAGTAAAATCCAAACATCTTAGGTGGCCACAAGTCTACGATTTTCTGCAAGAGAAGCTTCAAGATGCTAGTGATTGCAGAGAATTGGCTAAAGAACTGCTGAAACTAATGGAGGACTGGAATATGGATGGTGCACTCAACGTGGCGCATCTGAGAGCGGCGGTCACATGTTTTGATTCCAAAGTTGGAGAAATGCTTCAAGGGCTACTGGGCGACGCGATGACAGACAGCGGCATCAAAGCCATACTCGATAACAAGATGAATGGCAAAAGATGGGCACGCAGTTTCGGCGACCGATGGGTGGATGTTCCAGGATATGGAATAGCATTTTGGATTGGTTTCAGATTTGACCGTAGGGACAAGAACTGGAATGTGGAAGATATTGAATTACCCTCGCCGTTTGTTGCCGTGAACCCGATAAAGGAGAACAGAGAAGTTGGGGAACGTTTGCCCCAGCCGTCTGATCATTGGGTCGGGCCATGGAAGGTGGAAAAAATGAATGATAAATATAAGTGGGTTAGACAACCTGTAGAAGGCGAGATACCGCGCTTGGGAGAACCATTGGGCGAGTTTTACAAAAAATTCTTTCAAGAGGCCCTTGTAGAACTAAAACTAGCATTGGAAGGAATCGGATGAAGAAATCTCTTTCGGACTTGATTGGTATTCGGATTCTGCGACTCCGCTTCGCTGCGCGCAGAATGACGGCTTTCCGGGGCCTGCACTGCGTAAGTCGCCGTCTGGCGGGCCGTGTTCAGCGGGCGTGCGAGGGTGAGCCCGGTCGGCGCAGCCGACAAGAAGCACAGCTTCTTGAGGGCCGAACGGCTCGCCATGGATGGCGAGACTGGGCGTAATCGAAGCCACTGAAGCCGCGCCAAGGATGGCATGCACTTTCCAGTCCGAAGCCTGTCATGGACGTATTCACGGCGTCCGCTGAACACGGCCCGCCAGACGGCGACGGTTCGAAGCCGCTTCACGCGGGAGCGTTCTCGAAGTCCTGCCTGATGGTGCGGGCGCTCCAATAGTAGTGGGCGGCGCACCAGACATTGACCATGACGGTGATCGCCATGGCGTAGCGCAGTGCGTCGTTGCCGAACGAAGGCTCGAGAGCGTCGCTGACGAATCCCGTGATCATCGGGCCGAGACCGAGGCCGATCAGGTTGAGTACGAACAGCAGCACCGCCGTACCCATGGCGCGCATGCGCAAGCCCACCAGGAACTGCGTCGAGGCGAGGCAGGGCGCCAGGTACCAGCCGCCGCAGAACACCGGCAGCAGGTAGGAATAGGCGGCGATGTAGCCGTTCGGCATGAGCAGCAACGTGTTCAGCGCGAAGGGAATCGCGATCACGGTGGAGATGAAGGGAATCCAGACGTACCATGTCTTGTCTCCGGTTCGCTTCGCCGTGCGGTCGGAAATCCAGCCGCCGAAATACGTGCCCGCGAGGCCGCCGATGCCTGCGACCAGGCCGTAATACCAGCCGATGTCGATGATGGGCATGCCATGCACACGGCCGAGAAACAGCGGCATGAAATTGCCCATGCCGTAGGTTACGAATGCGTGCAGGGCGCAAGCAAACGAAAGGTGGCGAAAGGACTTGCGCTGCCAGAGAAAGCCCAACACCTGCAAGAATCCCGGCGGCGCCGCGTCGCGGCGCGCCTCCGCCATGCCCCGCGGCGGCTCCTTGATGAACAGGCGCACGAGCACGGCCAGCAGCAGGCCGGGGAGGCCCACGACCACGAAGGCCGTGCGCCAGTCGAACATTTGCACAAGATAGGCGCCGCCGATGGTGCTGACGAGAATGCCGCCATATACGCCGAGCGAATAGATCGAAAGGGCGGTGGCGCGCTGCTCCACGGGGAAGATGTCGGAAACGATCGAGTGGGCCGGCGGAGAGCCGCCGGCTTCGCCGACCCCGACGCCGAATCGCGCCATGAACAACTGGACGAAGTTCTGCGCCGTCCCGCATAGCACCGTCATCGTGCTCCAGACGGTGACCGCGAGGGCGATGATGTTGCGCCGGTTTCCGAGGTCGGCCCAGCGGGCGATGGGAATGCCGAGTGTAGTGTAGATCGCGGCGAAGGCGAGGCCCGACAGCATGCCGAACTGGCCGTCGCTGAGTTGCAGGTCTTCGATGATGTACGCCGCCAGAACATTGATTACCTGGCGGTCGATGAAGTTGAAAACGTAAACGACCGTGAGCAGCCCCAATACGAAATAGCGGTATCCGGGCTTGCGGTAGGCTTTGACGATTGCCTGCTGGGTGTTCGACAATGTGGCGCCGACTTCGACTCTGTCCGTGATTCCGTTACTCATGGCGTCGGGCCTCGAAGAAAATCGGATTTTTGTTCTTGATCGGCTGCGCCGACCGGTCGTCGCGCTCCGCGGATGAAAGCATTTATCACCGGGCAAGTCCATGAATCGATTTCGCCCCGCGCAGAGTTTTCGAGGAACCAGGACAAAATGGGCGAAGGCGGTTTACGCAGTTATTGATAATCGTTATCATTTGCGATTCGTTATACATACGCACAGGAAACTTCAATGAATCTCCAGAAGCTGAAATTCGACAGCCTGATCCCGGCGCTGGGGCTGGCAGCCCTGCTGACGGTCGGCAATGCCGCCGCGGACGGTCCCATCGGGGATCACGTCAACGACCTGCAGGCGCATCTGCTGGAATACGGCG
Source organism: Pseudomonadales bacterium (assembly GCA_028279115.1). GTDB lineage: Bacteria > Pseudomonadota > Gammaproteobacteria > Pseudomonadales > Pseudohongiellaceae > UBA9145. The sequence continues at coordinate 5,217 of JANQSV010000180.1, read as the reverse complement.
ACGAGGTGGTCTGGCTGATCGAACAGTTCGACGGCATCGTCGATGCCTACGAAAGCGGCGGTCTGGCGGCGTCGAATCCGGAAGCCGTGATGGAGCATTGGGAAGCGGTCATCTTTCACGATGCGATCGAGACCAACTACATTCCGATTTACGCATCCATCTGGCAGGGTCTGTTCGGCGTTCGACAGGCAATCGAGGCGGAAGCGCCGGTCGCCGACGTGCGCGTCCAGCAGGCAATGCTGGAACAGTCGCTGTGGCAGGCCCTGGGTGCGGTCAAGATGGCCGCCCAGTTCCAGCAGCGGGGACTTACCGCGGTAATCGAGGTCACCGAGGCGACCACACCGACTGAAACGCTGGACGAAATCAAGCAGCGTCTCGACCGGGTCGTGGCCAAGTACGCCGAGCAATTGCCGGAAGAGGCGACCAGCATCGTATTCGACACTTACCTGACCCGTTTCGAGGGCGTGGAAGGCATGCTGATCGAACAGGACGCGGATCTGGTGGTGGACCTTGAGGTGGACTTCAATGTGACCTTGCCCCAGGCCATGGAAAGCGGCGCCAGCCTCGATAATGTGCGCGGCGTGGTGCAGGCGATGCAAAGCAAGCTGGACCGGGCAAAGTCGCTGCTGGAAGAAGCCGAACAGGATCGGGCCAGCGTCTTCTGAATGAGACGTCGATCCTTCCTGCAATGCCTGGCCATGTCAGGCGCCATGGGCTCTCTGCCGCTGGCGCCCGCCAGCGGTTTCGCGCAACCTTCCGAAGCGGTTCCGGTTGACGAACTGCCCGCCCTGGAAGGCGAACTCACGCTTTATCTCGGCCGCGGCGAAGGCGGCTTGTACGAGAATGTGCTGGCGGCGGTCGAAGAGCGCAATCCCGATTTCACGTTGAACATTCGCCGCGGTCCGACCGCGGCCCTGGCAAACGCGATCGTCGCGGAGGCGGAAGCGGGCGTGCGACGCGCCGATCTGTTCTGGGCCGTCGACTCGGGCGCCATCGGCATGATCAACGAAGCCGGCCTGGCGCGCGAATTGCCCGACGATCTGACGGGCCAACTCCAGCCGGGTTTCCGCTACCCCCAATGGGCGCCCGTCACGGGACGAATTCGAACGCTGCCTTTCAATACGGAACAACTTTCGGCCGAGCGCATTCCCGCCGACATCATGTCACTGCCCGACAGCGGTCTCGGCATCGGCTGGGCGCCTGCCTATGCCTCGTTTCAGTCGTTCGTCACCGCCATGCGCCTGCTCGAAGGCGATCGGGCCACGGCCGATTGGCTGCGCGGCGTCAACGAGGTCGCGACGTCCTATGCGGGAGAACTCGGCGTCGTCATGGGCGTAGAGCGCGGCGAGGCGCAGGTCGGCTTCGCCAACCACTATTACACCTTGCGTCTGAAGTCGGGAATGCCGGAAGCCAGTGTGGCAATGGCCTTCACCAACAACGACGCAGGTTGCCTGGTCAACGCTTCCGGCATTCTCGCACTTGCCGAGGGCGATCTGCCGATCGACTTCATTCGCTATCTGCTCACCAGGGAAGTACAGACCTACCTGGCCAACGAAGCTTTCGAGATTCCGCTGGTGGCCGGCGTCGCAACGCCGCAAGGGCTGCCGGACCTGAACAGCATCGCTCCTCCCGAGATCGACCTGACCCTGCTTGCCGACTTGCGCCCGACGCTGGATCTGATGCGCGAAGTCGGCGTCCTATGACACGCTGGCCGAAGTCCTATCCGTTTGCCCTGGTAATATCGCTGCTGGCTGTATTGCCGGTGCTGGTGCTGTTCGGTCTGCTCGGCGACGATCCGGAATTCTTCGCGGCTCGCAATCTGGATCTGCTGGCGAACACGTTGTTGCTGGTGTTCCTGACCGTTGCCGGCGCATTGCTGCTGGGTGTCCCTCTGGCATTGTTAACGGCTTACGTGCGCCTGCCCTGGTCACGGCTGTGGCTCGTTCTGCTCGCGGCCCCGCTCGCCATGCCGAGCTATATCGGCGCGTTTACGTTTTACGCCGCCTTTGGCCCCGGCGGCGAACTCGAAACCCTGTTCGGTATCATGACTCCCCCGGCGCGCGGACTTTTCGGGGCGGCGCTGGTCATGACGCTGTATACCTATCCCTTCGTCCTGTTGACCACCCGGGCTTCGTTATTGAGCCAGGACGCGAGCCTGATCAATGCCGCGCGCACGCTCGGCTTGAGTCTGCCGCGCAGCCTGTGGCGCGTGGCGCTGCCGCGGGCGGCGACCGGTATGGCCGCCGGCAGCCTGCTCGCGGCGCTGTATGCCTTTTCGGATTTCGGCACGCCGGCGATCATGGGGCTGGATACTTTCACTCGGGCAATTTATGTGGAATACAACGCTTTCGGGCTTGAACAGGCAGCCATGCTGTCGCTGCAGTTGCTAGTCATCGTCGGTCTTGTGCTGTTCCTGGAATCGAGAATTTCCGCGACGCCGGAACGTCCGGGCCGCGCTCTGGCGATATGGCCGCGGACGTGGCAGACAGCCCTGTACCTGACAGCCATGGCGCCGGCCATTCTGTTTGCCATCGTGCTGCCGCTGGCGATTTTCAGCGTCTGGCTGCTGCGCGACGGAAGCGGCGGCTTCGAATTCAGTCTTGCCTGGAATTCCACCCTGGCCTCCTTGCTCGCCGCGTGCGTAGCCGTGGCGCTGGCCTTGCCGGTCGCCTTCGCGGCGGTCAGCGGCAGGCTGGGCCGGCTGCTGGAACGGGTGACGTATCTGGGATTCGGCGTGCCCGGCATCGTCATGGGCACGGCGCTGGTCTATATCGGTTTGCAGGCGCCTTTCCTGTATCAGACTCTTGGTCTGCTGGTATTTGCCTACGTGCTGCGATTCCTGCCTTTGGCCGTGGGTTCGATCCGATCCGCGGCGGAACAGCTCGACACCAGCCTGATCAATGCCGCCAGGGTGTTGGGCGCCGGGCCGCGGGAAGTGTTGCGGCGAGTGTCCCTGCCCTTGACGCTCCGCGGCATGGTGGCGGGCGGCGCCCTGGTCTTTCTCGAAGCGATGCGCGAATTGCCGGCTACCTTGCTGCTGGCCCCGACCGGATTCGAGACGCTTGCCACCTATTTGTGGCGAGTGTATGAAGCGGGTTATTTTGGCCGCGCGGCCATTCCCGGCCTGATGCTGGTATTGATGTCCGGGCTGGGTCTCGCCCTGATGCTGTCGGGGGAGCGGCGGTCTGCTTTTGCGCTGATTGAGGAAAGGCAAGGATAATGCTCGAAGTCAGCAAGCTGTGTGTGGATTACGGAACCACGAGGGTGATCGACGAGGTGAGTTTCGTGCTGGCCCGGGACGAGATTCTTACCCTGGTCGGCCCCACCGCGTGCGGCAAGACCACTATTTTACACGCCATCGCCGGCCTCGTTCCCATTGCCGCCGGAGAAATCGGGATGGACCGATGGCAGGCATCGGCAAGCGCCGCCATTCCTCCCGAACGGCGCAATGTGGGCATGGTATTTCAGGACTTCGCCCTGTTTCCGCATCTGACCGTGCTGGAAAACGCCGGCTTCCGGCTGAAGGACAGCGCGCGGGCGGACCATTGGCTGCGATTACTGGGACTTCACGATTTTCGTCATGCAATGCCTGCCACGCTTTCCGGCGGTCAGAAACAGCGGGTTGCGCTGGCGCGGACGCTGGCGCACGAGCCAGCGCTGGTACTGCTCGACGAACCGCTTTCCAATCTCGACGCGGCGCTCAAGGACAGTCTGCGCCGGGAGATTCGCGAGGCGCTCAAGGCGGCGGGCATTCCGGCGGTCTGGGTTACCCACGATCAGGAAGAGGCCCTGTCGGTCGGCGACCGCCTCGGCGTCCTGCGCCAGGGCCGGCTGGAACAATTGGCCGACCCCGAATGCTGCTTTTCACGACCCGCCAGTCGATTTGTCGCTTCCTTTCTCGGCGGGGCCAGCTTTCTTCCCGGCCGGGCGGAAGGCGCGGCCGTGGCGACCGGCCTTGGAACGGTGACGGCGCCGGCCGCCGCAAACGGCGAAGTCGACGTCCTGTTGCGACCCGACGATCTGTCGCTGGCGCGAGCCGCCGGCGACAGCAACGGCGTAATCGTGTCAGCGCAATACGAAGGCGAAACCTGGCTGTATCGCGTTGGACTCGACGCGGGTATCGCCGTGCAGGTGCGCACCAATCACGAGAATCGGCTCAAACCCGGTTCCCGTGTAGTCGTAGAGGTCAACTCCGGACAGCCGCTGGCGACGTTTGAACGCGGAGACTGACGCAATGTCCCATGACATTCCGCTCGCAACGCCACGGACCCTCATGTCATTCTGCGTGGAGCGAAACGGAGTCGCGGAATCTCCCATGATGCCAAGATTGCTCATAAAAAAAGGAGTGCGCCGACGGTGTGCCCATGCCGGTGGATGGGGATTCCGAGTGGCACGCCGCTGTGTGACACAATTTGTTACAAAATAATGATTGATTTTTCGAGGGGAGGGGGGGGGGTAGAATGAAATTCCTCTCAAACTGTTGGAGTAAAAAAGTTAATGAAATCAGGGAATTGACTTCCAGTGAAATTGACCAAGTGAACGGCGGGGTAGCGCCCATCGTTATCGTTGTAGTACACGTGGTGGTGCGCACCGCAGCCTCTTCTGCTGCCAGGGAGATAGGCAAGGCTGCGGTCGCAGGGGCCGCAGGAGCGTTGGCCACCATTGGCGCTCAAAAAGCTATGGGAGACTGAGCCTCTTGGCAAGTTCTCTCACTCTCATCTGCTGGCGAGAAGAATTTGCCGGTCGTTGGCGTCATTACCGATCCATTGATCGATCTGCTGCGGTAGGATGCCAGATGTTTGGTGGAGGTCCGTCGTAGCGGATTTTGAGGAGTACCTGTCCGCTTTCGACGGGGAGTTGCTGCCGGACGGTCAGCAGCGGATGGTTTGCGAGAGTTAAGCGGTTAGCTGCTCAAGCGGAAGGTATTGACGGGGTCGACACGGTGGATGTCACTGTGCCCAAGGTGTGCAGCCGGTTGGGCGGTGCGGTGCCGTGCCGTTTCCTTCCTTGGCGGCGTTGCAGTATGTGCGCTACAAATTCGGTTTGCAAACCGAAGTGGATTTGGAATGCCAATAGTTATCGCATTAACGATGCTGTGGATCGGCACTCTTCTGGATATGTGAGGTGGTCCCACTTTTTTGGACAGTTCCCTAAGGTGTGCTCCAATGCCGAGAGGAGGCACGGGCATGGCCAGGAAGAGACGCCGTTTCACGGCGG
>JANQSV010000248.1 GCA_028279115.1 Pseudomonadales bacterium | reverse complement strand
CGGCTATCGGATAAGTCAGCGCCTTGCGGATGCGGGACTTGAGCTTTTCCGATTTTTCCCGATAGTCCGCGAGCCGGTCCAGCATGGTATCCAGGGTGCCTGAAGATTCGCCGGCCGCTATCAGGCTGCAATAAAGCGAATCGAAATGGAGCGGATGCCGCGCCATGCTGTCGGCCAGTCCATGGCCGCCGGCGACATCGTCGCGCACCTTGAGGGTCAAGACGCGCAATCGGGCGTTGTCGGCGCTTTCGGCCATAATGTTCAACGCCTGCACCAAGGGTATCGCCGATCTGATCATGGTCGCCAACTGGCGGGTGAAAATGGCGATATCGGCCGCCGTGATACGCTCGCGGCCGGCGCGGAACAGGGGGCGGGGCTTGCGGCGGACCCGCGAGGGCCGGATGCCCTGACGCCGCAGCCGCGCCTTGGCCAACTCAGGACTCGCCTCGGCGATTTCGCCCTGCGCGGGCTTTCCCTGACGGTCGGTTCCCTGCCAGATGAAATCGATGGAAGCGCTCATTGCCGTTGTCCGCTCCATCTCAGGTGACGCGATTGACTTCATCGAGGCTGGTCAGGCCCGCGGCGGCCGCCTCAAGCGCCGCCCGCCGCAGATCTCCAAGCCCTTCCTTGCTTGCCTGGGCGGCGATCTGGAGAGCGTTGCCGTCGCGCATGACGATGTCCGCCATGGCCGGACTGATGGGCAGGAACTCGTAAATTCCGACCCGGCCGCGATAGCCGCCCTTGCAGTTTTCACAACCCCGGGCGCCGAACAATTGCGGATCATCGATTCCGGCGGGCTCGAATCCCGCTTCCCGCAGGGCTTCGCGCGGCAGCCGCAAGGGCTGCCGGCAATGCGGGCAGAGCCTGCGCGCCAGGCGCTGGGCGACGATCAGCCGCACCGAAGTCGCCAGGTTGAAGGCCGGCACGCCCATGTTCTTGAGCCGGTTCAGGGTTTCTCCCGCGCTGTTCGTATGCAGGGTCGAAAGTACGAGATGACCGGTCTGGGCGGCCTTTACCGCAATTTCGGCCGTTTCCAGGTCGCGGATCTCGCCGACCATGAGCACGTCCGGGTCCTGCCGCAGGAATGCGCGCAGCGCCAGCGCGAAATCCAGCCCGATGCGGGAGTTGACGGCAACCTGATTGACGCCTTCGAGGTTGATCTCCACCGGATCCTCGACCGTGGCGATGTTTCTTTCCGGCGTATTCAGGAGCCGCAGTCCGGCGTATAGCGTTACCGTCTTGCCGCTGCCGGTGGGTCCGGTCACAAGAATCAGGCCCTGGCTCGCCTGCAGCGCGTAAAAATATTGTTCGCGCTGGAAATCCGTCAGGCCCAGGGCGTCGATATCCATCTGCTCGCCGCCGCCGTCGAGTATGCGCAACACCAGCTTTTCGCCCCAGAGCGTGGGCAGGGTATTGACGCGGAAATCGACCCCGCCGCCGCCCGCCAGACGCAAGCGGATGCGGCCGTCCTGGGGCAGCCGCCGTTCCGAAATGTCCATCTGCGCCATGATTTTCAGCCTTGATGCGATGCGCCGGGCGATATTGACCGGAGGGCGGGTGATCTCGTGCAGGATTCCGTCGATGCGGAAGCGGACCCTGCAACTCGTTTCGAATGGCTCGAAATGAATATCCGAAGCCCCGGCCTGCAAGGCGTCGAGCAGCAGCCGGTTGACCAGACGCACGATGGGCGTCTCGTCGGCGCCCGCGGATTCGCCCGCAGTGCCCGTTTCCGGCACCGATTCCGTTTGCAACTCGTCAAGGCCGAGTTCGTCGAGCAGACCCTCGCCGCGGCCTTGCAGGCGCAGGGCCCGATCGAGCTTGTCCGCTTCCACGACCACCGGCCGGACCGCGAGACCGGTGCGGAACTTGATCTCGTCGAGCGCGGCCATTGCCGCGGGATCGGACAAGGCGAGCAGCAGCCGGCCGCCAAGGCGCATAAGCGGCAGCACGCGATGCTGCCGGATCAGTTCGTGACCGATCAGGCCGCGATCGATGTGTTGCGGATCGAAAGCGTCAAGATCGAGTAACGGCGCGCCGAGCGTCGTGGCGGCCGCTGCCGCGGCGGCTGCCCCGGTCTCGATTTCCGGCATTGGCTGGTCCGGCGCCGCGGTCAGCACAGGCCATTGCTCAGGCAACTGCCGCCTTCGGTCCAGGCTACCGGCGCGGTCACGCCACCGGCGCTCAATGTGTAAGTCACGCCGTTCAGATTGGAACCATCCTCCTGCCGCCAGGTCATGGTGATGACGCCGTCGGTGACGTTTGCCCCGTGAGTCGTGGCGGTTGCCTGGACATTGGCGGGAATGCCCAGGGCGCCGCCGTCGAGGTCCGTCAGCGCACCCGGTCCCCGGGTCTGGATCGCCAGTTCCACCGCGGTCTTCAGCGGCGTCACCGCCAGCACGAGTTCCGAGAATTCGGCGCGATCCGTATAGTTGCGATAGGCGGGCAGGGCGACCGCCGCGAGTATGCCGATGATCGCCACGACGATCATCAGTTCGATCAGGGTGAAACCCCCTTGAGAGTGTTGCATGACTTCCGTCTCCTTGTGACTGCGGAGACAAGCGTAGGCGCGAATTCCGGAAAACGAGAAATTTTCGCGAAAAAAAAGTGGCTTCGATCCGTCGCCGTCCGGGGTGCGGCCTGCAGCGGACGCCGTAAATACGTCCATGTAGGCTTCGGGCTCGACATCC
>JANQSV010000247.1 GCA_028279115.1 Pseudomonadales bacterium | reverse complement strand
GGTCGACCACGGCGGTCGTATGCACATTGGTGAAGATCTTGAACTCGTTCGCGCAACGGACGTCGTAGCCATAACTGGAAGTGCCGTAGGAAATGACCTTGCGGTCGGCGTTCCTGCGCACCTGGCCCGGCTCGAACGGCTCGATCATCCGCTGCTCCTCGGCCATCGTCCTGATCCATCGATCCGACTTGATTGTCATGTGATCTTCTCCAGGCCGCCCCCGGCGGCGCAAACGCATGATAGAACCATTCCGGCTTCAGTTCATCCCGCCATCCGGGTGATTTTGCGGGTTCGTTAAAGTATGATGCCGCCGCGTCGCTGAACCTATAAACAGCGGCTTGCGGAGGCGGTCATGAAACAGTGGGAATGTCAGATCTGCGGTTTCGTCTACGACGAGGAACTCGGGCTGCCCGAGGAAGGCATTCCCGCCGGCACCCGGTGGGAAGATATTCCCGATGACTGGTGCTGTCCGGACTGCGGCGCCGCAAAACACGATTTCGAGATGATTGAAATCTGAGAGCGTCCTTCGAGGAATTCCAGGTGAGCCAGCGCAAGATTCTCGTCACGGGCGCCCTGCCCTATGCAAACGGCGATATCCATCTCGGTCACATCATGGAAGCGATCCAGACCGATATCTGGGTGCGCCTGCAGAAAATGCGCGGCCACCAATGTATTTACGTCTGTGCGGACGATGCGCATGGCACCGCCATCATGCTCAGCGCCGAAAGCCAGGGCATTACGCCCGAGGAACTGATCGAGCGGGTCAACCGCGAGCATCGGCGCGACTATGACGGTTTCCTGATCGGCTTCGACAACTTTTACACGACGCATTCGGAAGAAAACCGGGAGTTGTCGGAATCGATCTACCTGGCGCTCGAACGCAACGGCCATATCGCCCGGCGCAATATCCGCCAGTTGTTCGATCCGGAAAAGAATCTGTTCCTCGCCGACCGCTATATCACCGGCGCCTGCCCGCGCTGCAAGGCCGAAGGCCAATACGGCGACAACTGTGAAGTCTGCGGCTCGACCCATAGCCCGTCGGAATTGATCAATCCGAAATCCGCCCTGTCCGGCGCCACGCCGGTGGAGAAGGAATCCGAGCACTTCTTTTTCACCGTATCGGCGTTCACGGAAATGCTGCGGAACTGGATTCGAGGCGGCGCCGTGCACGAGGCCGTCGCCAACAAGCTCGACGAATGGCTCGAGGAGGGCCTGCAGGACTGGGACATCAGCCGCGACGCGCCCTATTTCGGTTTCGAGATACCGGGCCACCCGGGCAAGTATTTCTACGTCTGGCTCGACGCGCCCATCGGCTACATGGCGAGTTTCCTCGACTATTGCAAGCGCGAGGGGCTCGATTTCGACGCTTGGTGGCGACCGGGACGCGATCATGAACTCTACCATTTCATCGGCAAGGACATCGTCAATTTCCACACGCTGTTCTGGCCGGCGATGCTGGAAAGCGCGGGCTATCGCACGCCCGACGCGGTATTCGTCCACGGCTTCCTCACCGTGGACGGCACCAAGATGTCCAAGTCCCGCGGCACTTTCATCAATGCCGAAACCTATCTGAAACACCTCAACCCGGAATATCTGCGGTACTACCTGGCGGCGAAACTCGGCCCGGGCGTCGACGATCTGGACCTGAACCTGGAAGACTTCGCGCAGCGGGTGAATTCGGACCTGGTCGGCAAGCTGGTCAACATCGCCAGCCGTTGCGCCGGCTTCATCGGCAAGAATTTCGACGGCATGCTCGCGGGAGCCGTCGACAACGAGGCCCTGCTCGAAGAAATCCGCAAGGCTTCCGCCGAAATCGCCGACCTGTTCGAACAGCGCGAATACGGCAAGGCCGTGCGCCGGATCATGGCGCTGGCGGACAAGGCCAATCAATACCTCAACGAACGCAAGCCCTGGGAAATCGCAAAATCGGACCGGAAATCGCCCGAGTTGCAACAGATCTGCACCACCGGCATCAACGCCTTCCGGCTCCTCGCCGGCTACCTCAAACCCGTGCTGCCGGCGATGGCGGCCGACGCCGAGGAATTCCTGGCCATCGACCCCCTGGCCTGGAACGATTTCGATTCGCTCCTGCTCGACCATCGCATCAACCGCTTCAAGCCCCTGATGACCCGAATCGAACCCGCCGCCGTGCAAGCCATGATCGAAGAGTCGCGGCAAAGCTGGAATAGCGGCCAGGACGACACCGAGGCAGCGCCCGCCCCGGAAGCCATCGAAGAAATCGCCGCGGAAATCGACATCGGCACTTTCGCAAAAATAGACCTGCGCGTCGCGCGAGTAATCGAGGCATCACTGGTCGAAGGCGCCGACAAACTCCTGCGCCTCCGCCTCGACCTCGGCGTAAACGCCGCCGGAGAACCCGTCGAACGCACCGTATTCGCCGGCATCCGCACCGCATACAAACCGGAACAACTGACAGACAAACTGCTCGTCGTCGTCGCCAACCTCAAACCCCGCAAAATGAAATTCGGCATCTCCGAAGGCATGATCCTCGCCGCCGGCCCCGGCGGAAAGGAAATCTGGCTACTACACCCCGACACCGGCGCCAAACCAGGCATGCGAATCAGCTAATCAGCGATTTCGCACAACGTGAGTCGCCACTAACCCAACGAGATTCTGCGCCTCCGCTTCGCTCCTCGCAGAATGACGGTAGGAACCTGCATGGCGTGAGTCGCCGTCTGGCGTGCGGAGTGTAGCGGGCGTGCGAGGCAGGACGCCGAGCCCGAAGCCTACAGGGGTGGAGGCAAGCGTTTATGAAGCGCCAGCTTCATGCGCAGCCGGAATGACGCCAAGCTATGCTTGGCGGCTGGGCCGTAT
>JANQSV010000244.1 GCA_028279115.1 Pseudomonadales bacterium | reverse complement strand
CTACGGCGCCGTTGCGCTTGATGACGCGCAGCCGGCCGGGGGCGGCGCCGATTACCGCCGCCTCTTCGGTGGCCGTGACTTTTCCGGCCGGGGCTTTTTCAGCCAGGCCCGCCGCTTCAGATAAACGAGATTGATCAGTCTGCATTCTTTGCTCCCGCCTTGCTTTCCGGGCTCCGCCCGATCATTGCTCTTGTCTGGATCGCCGTTTCCGGCCACCGAAATCGGCGTCCGGGGTCAATCACACCATATAGTGTTGTCTCGGCCCGAATCCACATATATGTAGTATCAAATTCACACATTCCGATCAGAGGCGAATCCGGCCTGAAGCTTGCCGCCCAGATAATAGGGAAAATTGAAAAATAACACAATATATTGTTTGCCGCGAAAGCTTAGACCACAATATAGCGGGATTGCAACAGATTAACGTGTTGGCAGTCTGTGCATAAATTGTAGAAAAGATGCGCCGAGCCGGCCGCGCTGCGTTCGAAGCGAGTGGGGAGCGGGCTCCGATCAGCTCGCGAGTAGATATTCGAGCAGCGCCTTCTGGGTATGCATGCGGTTTTCGGCCTCGTCCCAGACTACCGCGTCTTCCCGTTCGAGCAATTCCGCGCTGACTTCCTCGCCGCGATGGGCCGGCAGGCAATGCATGAACAGGGCGTCCGGCGCGGCATGGGCCATCAGTTCACCGTTGACCTGAAAGCCGGCGAATGCGCGGTTGCGATCCGCGCTTTCCTGCTCCTGGCCCATGCTCGCCCAGACGTCGGTCACCACCAGTTGCGCGCCGCGCACGGCCGTCGCGGGCTTACGCAGGAGCGAGACCCGACCGTCGTTGGCCGCCGGCAATTCCGCCTTCGGCTCGAAACCCTCCGGGCAGCAGACGCGCAATTCGAAATCGAAGGCCGCGGCCGCGTTGATATAGGACTGGCAGACATTGTTGCCGTCGCCGACCCAGGCCACGACGCTGCCGGCGATGTCGCCGCGATGCTCCTGCCAGGTCTGGATGTCCGCGAGCAACTGGCAGGGATGGAAATCGTTGCTGAGGGCGTTGATCACCGGCACGCGGGAATATGCGGCGAATCGCTCCAGCCGCTCGTGATCGAAGGTGCGGATGGCGACGCAATCGACCATGCGCGAGACCACGCGGGCGGTATCTTCGATCGGCTCGCCGCGGCCGAGTTGGCTGTCGCCGGTGGCGATGAAGAGGCTGGCGCCGTCCAGCTGCGTCATGGCGGTCTCGAATGCGATCCGCGTGCGGGTGGAAGCCTTCTCGAAGATCAGCCCCAGCGTCTTGCGGCGTTGACTGATGGCAAGCCCGGGCTGCGCCTTGAGCGCCATGGCCCGCTGCACAATAGCCTGCAGATCCCGCGGGGGCAGATCGTTCAACGTAAGGAAATGGCGCACGCCGCCGCCTACCTGGAAAATTCGGGAAATTCCGCCATTCGCGACAGCGGAAGGAAAGCGGCGAATTCTAGCCCTTATTTTTCGATCCCGCAATCAGCCAGATGCGGCGCATGCCTCGCCCCTGCAGTGGCAATTGTCGTGGAATCCGTAGGGGCGACGCATGCGTCGCCCGCGCCGTGAAAGGGATCGTCCAATACGATACCCTTGCGGATGCCGTTTGCAACCAATCGGGCCAAGAGCATGAACGTAGTCGAATTGAACCTGTTTGCCAGCCGCGTCGCCGCGATCTGCGACGAGATGGGCGTGGTGCTGCGGCGCGCGGCGTTTTCGCCCAATATCAAGGACCGGCTCGATTTTTCCTGCGCGCTGTTCGACGCCGAGGGGCGGCTGTACGCCCAGGCGGCGCACATTCCCGTGCATCTCGGCAGCATGGCCTACGCCATGCGCGGCGTGGTGCGCCGATTCGACTGGGTCGAAGGCGACATGCTCGTGTTCAACGACCCTTATCTGGGCGGCACCCACCTGCCGGACGTCACTCTCGTGGCGCCGGTGTTTCATGGCGGCGAACTCGCCGGCTTCGCCGCCAACCGCGCCCATCACGCCAATATCGGCTGCGATACGCCGGGATCGATGCCGCTGTCGGAATCGCTTGACGAAGAAGGCCAGGTAATCCCGCCTTCCCTGTTGTATCGGGCCGGGAAGTTACAGGACGATATCCGGCTGCCCGGGTCGGAGAGCGGCCTCAGCGGGGATTTCGCCGCCCAGGCCGGGGCCAACAAGGTCGGCATGGCCCGGCTCTGCGAATTGCTGCAAGGGTTGGGAATGGAGCAATACCGCGCCGGTATCGTCCAGCTCAACGACTATGCCGAACGCATTGCCCGCAACGCGCTCGGCGAACTCGCCGAGGGAGAATACCGGTTCCGCGATTTTCTCGACGATGACGGATTCAACGACGAACCGGTTCCGCTCGAAGTCGCCCTGTGCTTGCGCGGCGGCGGCGCGGAACTCGATTTTTCCGCCAGCGCCGACCAGGTGCGAGGCAACCTCAATTGCCCCGAACCTGTTGTCGCGGCCGCCGCGTTCTATTGCTTCCGCTGTCTGTTTCCCGAACACGCGCCGGTTTGCGACGGCCTGTTCAGGCCGGTGCGCCTGATCACGCGCAAGGGTTCCGTGCTCAACGCCAATTCGCCGGCCGCGGTGGCGGCCGGCAACGTGGAAACCTCGATGCGCCTGGTGGACCTGATCTTCGGCGCGCTGGCCCAGGCCTTGCCGGAGCGGATTCCCGCCGCGAGCCAGGGCACGATGAACAATGTCGCCATGGGCAATGCCGACCCGGCGGCGGGTACGCGCTGGGACTACTACGAAACGCTGGCCGGCGGCATGGGCGCGGGTCCGCGGGGACCTGGGCCCGACGCGCGCCACAGCCATATGACGAACACCCTGAATACGCCGGTGGAAAGCGTGGAGATGCATTATCCGCTACGCGTGCTGCGTTATGCCCTGCGCCCCGGCAGCGGCGGCGCCGGCCGGCATCCCGGGGGCAGGGGGCTGCTGCGCGAATACGAATTTCTGGCCCCTGCGAGCCTGAGCCTGCTCAGCGAGCGCAGGCGCATACCCCCTTGGGGTCTGCAAGGCGGCAATCCGGGCAAAACCGGCGAGAATCGCCTCAACGGCCGGCCCCTGCCGGCAAAATGCACCATGAGCGTCGCGCCCGGCGACCGTTTGAGTCTGGCAACGCCGGGCGGCGGCGGTTTTGGGTGAGGCCCGGTCAGCGAAGCTGGCAAAAAGCAAAGCTTTTTGAGGGCCGAACGACTGGCCATGGACGGCCAGGCTGGGGGCAGTCGAAGCCACTGAATTCGCGCCAGGGATGGCAAGCACAACTCAATCCGAAGGCACGTTGCCCGGTCAGCGAAGCTGACTGTATTCCCGCATTCGCGAAAACACGTCCACTTCTCGTGTCATTCTGCGCGAAGCGAAGCGCAGTCGCAGAATCTCTTCGGGATTCCGATACGATTCGCCAGAGCAATCATTTCAGCTTCGAATGGAGCGCGCTAACGAGCAGATCGAGTCGATCTCTCATCCACGCCACGGCGTTGTCGAACTCTTCATTTTCGGCCCCGTCAGGAGGAAAAGGCAATTGCGTATCCCGAACGAATCCAATTCGAGGTCGTCCAAGTTTTTCCCAGTAAATCAGATCCTCACCGAGTTCAGCTTGAAGATCGGTTAGATCAGACTTTATACGCTCAAAGATCCGCTCGGCATGGGAAATTCCTTTGCGGCAGGTCAAAAAACAACCGATGTTTCGACCTGAAAGATTCACGAATCCCGTAAACGTCAGTCCATAGTTGCCAAATCCAGAGCCAGGCACTTTGACGTAAATGTTCGATTCCTGGCTGACCTTCGGAACCTCAACGACCACGTCCTTGAACGCGTAGTTGTCGAGAACAGCAGTCCAGAATCGAATGTTTTCCTGCTGGCGGTCGGAGAGTGAGTCATCTTCATCGTCGATTTCATTTTGCGACTCGCCTTCGCCGTATACGAATCGTTGAATCACCTCAGTTCTTGCCAGACATCGCGGCTGCACGATAATTTGGTCGGATGAGTCTCGATACAATGCCGCTTCGACCAAGGCAAGATTGAAATGCAAGCCGCTATGGCGCTGTACAAACTCCACGATGCTCTCGACTCCTTCACGAATCCCATCGCCAATGATCAGAAGAAGAAACTCTCCGCGCGCCAAGTGACGGCTGACGTTATCCACAAAAACAGCCTCGTCAAGCTCGGGCGCCTGTTCCCGGGCAAGTTCATACAGGACATTGCCCCGACGATTGAGCGATTTCGATACTTCTCGTTGCAGATCCTCATAGCCCCATGAGGCAAACTCCTTGGCATAGTTGAGAATTTGCCCGATCACTTCGCGGCGTGCTTGAGGATTCCGCCAGAGCTTGAATTCAGCGAGTACCAGCCGTCCCGAAGAATTGACGTACAGCGCATCAACGTACCCGGCTGGCGTTGACAATTCTCGGCAAACGGCAACAGGATTCGCATACGCGGCATCAATGGAATCAATAGGCAAAGCGCCAGGAAACTCGAACAGCAGATCCCGCAGTGTCGACTCGTCAACACCGCCTTCCGATGCCGGCGTGCCGAGCGGGATCCTTCCGAGTTTTTGCAGAGGAATCATGCCGTTACGGTTGATTCGAATGAGGTCGCTATATGAGTTGTCGGAGTAGTTCATCGTGCCTTAGCCATCGTTTCATCGAGCCTGCTAACGCGTGAGTTTATAGGCAAACCTGCTTCCCTTGAATAATGCCGCCCTGATCAAAAGGAATTTTGCTGAAGTTGCATTGGAAAACTTGACGGTAAGGGAGTTTAGCCTTACATTTCGACTACTGGCGCGAAACAACGCGAAACGAAAGACGAGAAACCCAATGACCACATTGAAGATTACCTCCAAGGGTCAGGTAACGCTCAACAAGAGCTTGCTGCGGCATTTGGGGGTTGGGCCCGGCCAACAAATCGAAGTTGACGAATTGCCTCAGGAAAGGGTTGTCGTTCGAGCCGCGCGCAGCGGCGGCTCGATGACGGACTTTATTGGATGCCTGTCCCGGGAGGGAACGCGCTCCTTGACGGTCGAGGAGATGAGCGCCATTGCCGGACGTGGCTGGGCGGGAGAAGATTGAAAGTTACCGCCGATACCAATGTGCTGATTCGCGCGGCCGTTCAGGACCATCCGAAGCAGGCCGCGGCCGCCGCAAAAATTCTCGCTGAATCAAGCCTCGTGGCCATTCCTCTGCCGGCGCTTTGCGAATATGTGTGGGTGCTGCGCCGCGGCTATTCAATGTCGGTGGAAGACGTGTCCGATTCCCTGCAGCGCTTGATGCGCTGCGAAAATGTCGTCTTGAATCGGGCCGCCGTTGAAGCGGGACTTTCGCTACTTGCCGCGGGTGGCGATTTCGCCGATGGCGTTATCGCTCACGAAGGAGCCAACTCGGGAGCCGAAAGCTTTGTCTCGTTCGACAAAAAAGCGGTTTCCATTTTGCAGGCGAAAGGGGTATCCGCCGAACTGTTGTCCTGAATTTCGCCGCTTCGGCGAATAACGGCCCTTCGGCAGAGTCATCTTCGGCTTCGGCGCCGATGACAAGACAGAGCGCAAAATGTAGACTTGGCCTTTGTCCAAAGCCGGAGTACATCCTTTCATGAGCATCGAACAAACCATCAAAGACCAGATCAGCGACAACAACATTCTGTTGTACATGAAGGGTAGTCCGCAGATGCCCCAATGCGGCTTCTCGGCTCAGGTCATCCAGGTATTGATGCAATGCGGCAAACGCTTTGCCTATGTCGACGTGCTCAGCAATCCGGAAATCAGGGCAAACCTGCCAAAGGTCTCCGACTGGCCTACGTTTCCGCAACTCTTCATTGACGGCGAGCTTGTCGGCGGCTGTGACATCGTCACGGAGATGCACGAAAACGGAGAGTTGCAGCCCATGCTCGAAAAGGCCGCCGCAGAGGCGGAGTAGTCGGCGCCGTCATACCCAAGGCCGATCAGGGAAATCGACTGATGAGTTTTGAAAGTCGGCGGTCTGACAAGTCGAACTCCGATCATCGGGGCGGAAATCGACTCGGTAATCGATCTCTTGCCGGCATTCGCGGCAAATCCATGACCATTGCGGTACTCGCATTGGCGCTATCGTTGCTCTCAATTTCCGGTGTTCTCGAAAGCTACGGTACCGATGCGATCGAAGAGGCCACCGTTGAAGCCACGGGCATCTTTTTAGTGGCAAGGGGGATCAATGCGGCGGTATCGATCGCGCAAAGCTCCACGGTGGAGGCCGGCTTCGTGGCGGGCGCCGCGATTCAGATTGGTGAGGCGCTGGATCCTATCAATGACGCGGTGGAACGGCTCTCAACCGTTATGGTATGGGCGATTGGCTCATTGCTGTTGCAAGGGGTGGCGATCAAACTGGCGTCGAGCACTCTGTTTCAATGGGGATTCGCGGCTTTCGGGCTGATAATGGCTGTCTGGATTCTGACCTCAGTTTGGCAAGCGCGACACGGAAATCGCGATGGTGGCGTTCTCCCGCAATATCGGGAAATTCTGATTCGAACTTTTGTTCTTGCCGCCATGATTCGATTTTTTGCGCCCGCGTTTGTGGTGTCCAGCATTTTAGTCGGTGGGTTGCTGTTGCAAGACGACATCGACGTCGTTCAGGGGAACACGGAATTGCTGGCGCAATCAATCGGCGTGGAAACAGTCTCCTCCACCTCCGTTATCAATGACAATGACGCGCAAAATGGGCTTGTGGAAACTGAACTCGGACAATCCGGTTTTCTTGAGAACATCCGGTACGGCATTTCGGATTTTTTTGACACATCAGTTGAGACCGCCGCGAATTTCACCGATTCCATGCCGAATGTGCCCGCCATGATGGAAGCCGCACGTGAGTTGGTTGAAAACATGACGAAGCTGTTGGCTTTCATGGCGTTCAAGACCATAGTGTCTCCATTGTTGTTCCTGTTGCTTGCGATACGGGGCTTTTTCCCACTTTACCGATTGCTGACGGCGACTCTTTAACACCGACAGTCTTTCAGCCGGGTCAAGGATTGACCGGTTCGGAATCATTGCCCGCGAAACGCGAACGGGTTTCATCCCCTAAGCCGCTTCCAAAGGTTGTGAATGCTGCAGAACAGTTCCGCGGTTTTCATGGCGTCGTAGCCGGCACTGTGCGCTTCCTTGGGGGCGAACTCGATGCCGGCGGCTTCGCAGGCGCGGGCCAGTACGGTCTGGCCGTAGGCTAGCCCGGCCAACGTGGCGGTGTCGAAGCTGCTGAAGGGGTGGAATGGATTGCGCTTGAGATTGTGGCGCTCGCTGGCCGCGTTGACGAAGCCGTGGTCGAAATGCGCATTGTGACCAACCAAGATGGCGCGTTTGCAGCCATGCCGCTTTACTTCGGCTCTCACCAGCTTGAAAACGTCGCGGAACGCTTCCTGTTCCGGAATGGCGCCGCGCAATGGATTGTCGGGATCGATGCCGGTGAATTCAAGGGCGGCCGCATCGATGTTGGCGCCCGCGAACGGAGCGATGTTGTGAAAGAGGGTCTTGCCGGTTCGCAGCATTCCTTCGTCATCCATAAGCAAGGTGACAGCGGCGATTTCGAGAATGGCGTCGGTTGTGGCATTGAAACCGCCGGATTCCACGTCCACAGCGACCGGAAGATACTCGCGAAATCGGTTTTTCATCAGATTGGAGGAATAATCCGTCATGAGTCCTTACCTGTCCCGCCGGCCAACTTCCATCTAACCGCTTCCCCGGCGCGAACCGGCACGACCGCTTCGTTGCCGAAGTCGTAGCGCCGGGGAACTTCCCAGCTTTCGCGCACGAGTTCGACGCGCGTACTGTTGCGTTCCATGCCATAGAAATCCGGCCCGTGGAAGGCGGCAAAAGCTTCTAGCCGGTCGAGCGCGTTCTCTTCCTCGAACACTTCGGCATAGAGTTCGAGCGCGGCTGGGGCCGTGTAGACGCCGGCGCAGCCGCAGGCGCTTTCCTTTTCGCCAACCGCGTGCGGCGCAGAATCGGTGCCGAGAAAAAAGCGCGGATTGCCGCTCGTGGCCGCCGCCCGCAATGCTTCCCGATGGACGTCACGCTTGAGGATCGGCAGGCAATACAGATGGGGGCGGATACCACCGGCCAGCATGTCGCTACGGTGATACAGCAGGTGATGGACGGTAATCGTCGCTCCGAAAGGCGCTCTGGCCTCGGCCGCGAACTGCGCCGCCTCCCGGGTCGTGATGTGCTCGAGCACGATGGGCAGGCCCGGAAACCGCTCCGA
>JANQSV010000213.1 GCA_028279115.1 Pseudomonadales bacterium | reverse complement strand
TCCGCCGTGAAACGGCGTCTCTTCCTGGCCATGCTCATGCCTCCTCTCGGCATTGGAGCACACCTTAGGGAACTGTCCAAAAAAGTGGGACCACCTCAGGACATTTTGGGCGGGATCGATGATCGAATCCGGCGCGGAGGCTGGCTCGAATGCAGGAATCTATCGGGTTGCCGATGGCGTTGCGAGCCTGGAGATAGCGGGACTGCAAATAGTGAACGGCATTGCCTGGTCGCCATCGGGCGATGAACTTTATTTTGCGGACTCGGCGCGACAAATTGTGTATCGCACCGGATTTCCCGTGACAGATTACGAATCTTTCGGGGATGAGATTTTCGTCGAACTCGCGGAAGGTGCGCCGGATGGCGCCGCCGCAGACATCGCCGGGAGATATTGGTCAGCGGTTTGGGGGCAAGGCCGACTGCACTGCTATCTACCAGATGGCGAATTGCTGCAAAGCGTTGAGCTGCCCACCATACAACCGACCTGTCTCGCTTTTGGGGGCCCGGACGGGAACTTACTGTTCGTGACATCGGCGAGGGAGGGGCTTAACGAGGCCGAATTGGAGCAATATCCCAAATCTGGAAGTCTTTTTGTTTTCAAAACGAACACTTGCGGTTCCAGATCGTTTCGCTACATGCTATAGGATTAATAATCAGACAAATTGAGTGCTCATGGTTTCCCGCGTTTCTACAGGCAATGTTACCCAGTCTCTGGTTGAAGAGATTGGGCGCGCGATCGTGTGTGGGGATTTCATTATCGGCGCCAGCCTGCCGACAGAGGCGGTTCTCTCAGAAAAATATAGCGTCAGCCGAACCGTCACACGCGAAGCCATCAAGATGCTGACCGCGAAGGGGCTCGTCCTGTCCTGGCCACGGCGTGGAACGATTGTTCAGCAGGAGTCGAACTGGAATTTGCTTGATGCGGACGTCCTTACCTGGATGCTCGATCGGAATGTCTCGATTCCACTGGTCAAGGACTTCTTGCGGATGCGTCTGGCGATCGAGCCGGCCGCCGCGGAAACCGCCGCCGCCATTGAGGCCGATGTCAGCGAGATTGAAGCCGCGGTCGTGCAGATGAAGCGCGCGGCGGAACATGGGGGAGACGCCCTGAGCGCCGATAGTCAGTTCCACGCCGCGATCCTTCGAGCGAGTGGCAATCCGTTTTTCGCGCAAATGGCGCCCATGGTAGATACTGCATTGCGCATGACCATCCGAATCACGAACCGGATCAAGGGCGTCAAATTCGCGAGCATTCAGGAACACGTCGACATCCTCGACGCGATCCGGTCGGGTGACGCTGCCAAGTCGCGTGATCTGAGTCAATCTCATGTGGAAAGAGCATTGGGACTTGTAATCAAGCACGGCTCAAAGTTTTCCCGGTGAACGCGCCATACCCCACGAATTTTACGGTGGCGGCTGTGGCCATTGCGGCGCCGTTGGCCGTGGTTATTCCTGTACTCTGTAGATGCTCTTTTGCAACTCGCCCGATAGCACTTCCACGACTCTTGGTACAAGCGGCTGCAATTCCGCCAGACGATTGCGAGACGCAAGCATGATGACGACGGGAATTGGCAGGTCGTTCACATTTTGCTGATAGGCAATGCCTCGGTCGACGGTCACAAAGGCATCAAAGTTCCGTTGAGCTGCCAAAGTCAGCAACGCACCGTTTTCAAAACCTGTCCAGCCCATCTCTTGGACTGTGTAAAGCGTGTACGAATCAGGAAAGGACGTTGCAAGCCGCCTCGGAAGGGATTCGTCAAGCAGCAACTTCATCGTTGCCCGATTCGATCATGGATATCGCCTTTTCCAACAGGGCAACGGCTTGACTCTCGGACACCGTCGGGAAATCCGCCAGAAAATCGTCAAGCCGGTCGCCGGCTTCCAGATGCTCCAACAGGATTCGCACCGGAACTCTGGTCCCCGCGAACACTGGTGTCCCGCCAAGGATGTCGGGGTTTCTGTCGATCAAGGTTTCGGCCATCCGTCTCTCCGGAATTCTCGACCATGCCAAGTTCCTATTGTGCAGAAAATTGCGCCCAGGCGCACGTTCAGCGCGGCTGATCGAACGCCAGGGAGAAAAACAGGCTGTTCATGAACAGTTTGTTGGTGCCGAAGAAGTAGGCGCGGAAATTCGGGTTGTCGGCAAACGCGATGACGCTGCCGCTGCCATGCCGTTCGGCGATCGCCATCGCTTTCCCCGCCAGCGCCGCCTGGTTCTCTGCCGAGGCAAACCCGGACAACAGGGCGTTGTCGGGGATCCGGATCAGACTCGCCCACGGATTTTCCGGCGGATCGAATGCGATCAGGGTGTTGCGATGACTGGCGATGTCGCGGTCGCTGATGCCGAACCCGATGGGATGGGTGTTGTCGAGGTCGCCCAGCAGGATGGCGCCGCCGATGATGTCCTGGGCTTCGATGTCGTCCTTGTCGGCGTAATCGAAGCGCGCGGTCTCGGCGGTGGTCACCGTTTCGTTTCCGTCGGCGTCAATCTGGACTTCGACTTCGATTTCAGAATCGGATTCAGTGCCCGAATCGTCGGGGTGGAGAATATTGTCCACGGCCCAGCGCGCGCCCTGGCGGATGCCCACCAGAGTGCCTCCTCGTCTGACCCAGCGATCGATCTCTTCGGTCTGTTCGGACAAATCGCCGTGATTGCCGCCAACCAGCACGATATGGCTGTATTCATTCAGATCGAGGCCGTCGATGTGCCTTTTCTCGGCCATGTGAACGGGCATCTTCATGCGCGCGTCGAGCTGATGCCAGACCTCGCCGGCGTCGTAGGCC